>CAYSNA010000440.1:0-4647 GCA_964432185.1 uncultured Cytophagia bacterium | reverse complement strand
GCAGCGAGCGGTGTTTATTTTTATCGCCTGCAATCCGGCTCATTTGTGGAAACAATGAAACTGGTGTTGCTGCAGTAAGAAAGGCTTGCGTCAATCAATCAGGCAAACTTTTCAAATCCGAAAGTCGATTGTTTTGAATATGGCCTTTTAATCTTTTCATGCGGACTCGTGCTTTTTGAATACTTTGTTTAGACATTTTTTTGCTAATGCTGCCTAATTCGTGTGGCCGAGATATTAATTTCAACTCATGAAAGGAGGTTACGCTGCTTTAAGGGACGTGTAGTAGGTGTACTTGCAATTAGAGGAATGTTGAAAAATTGGCTGGCATTCCGATGGTAAGAAGGTGTTTTACAATGTAAGGAGGCCTTACGATGAAATCAAGTTGGTTATATGTTTGCCTTTTTTTAATTCTTTCATCAACTTTCTATATTGAATCTGTGAGCGCCGGGACGATGCCTGTCCTGCATTACACTTTCGATTCGGGAGTTGAAGATGTCACCGGAAATGGATTAGACGGTACCCTCGTGGGAGACGCCTATATCGACAACGGCTTGTTGATTCTCGACGGTGATGATGACGCTGTCGAAACCCCGACGATTGGGATTGTTTATGAGTTAACGTACGCGATGTGGGTTTTCCCTGAAGTTGATCTTGTTCCGCTGCAGTTTTCCGGCGGGATCAATACTCATGATTGGGTAACCGGAGCAGTTCACTTTAAGCTTAACTATGGAATGCTAAATGTTGGTATCAACGGATTTGGCAATGATGTTGTCGGTGTAACACCGGTTTATTCGGATGAATGGACACATATCGCGCTGACAATTTCGGAAACAGAGGTCGTCATGTATCTCAATGGTATGGTTGATGCTTTTGCTGATGTCACTGCTCCATTGGAACTGGTTATTGGAGATGCGACCGTCGGCGCCTGGAACCTGGATCGCGAATGGACCGGCATGATGGATGATGTACGCATCTATGACGTGGCTTTGTCGGAAGCCGAAATTGATTCGTTATCCAAGATACTTCCTGGTTCTAGTTCGAATGCTGTACAACAATCAAACAATATCCCAACAGAGTTTGCTTTGGCGCAGAACTATCCGAATCCGTTCAATCCAACAACAACGATTGCCTACTCTTTGGAAACCAGCGGCATGACAAAAGTTTCTGTTTACGATTTGCGAGGAAATAAAGTCGCAAGCCTTGTAGACGGGCTGCAGTCGGCTGGGCAACATCAAATTCAATTTGATGGCACAAACCTGACCAGCGGAATCTATTTCTACAAACTGCAGACCGCGAACCAAATTTTAACCCGGAAAATGATGCTCGTCAAGTAATATGGTTCTGAGATCATACCGATCTGGTGAGAAAAGGCGCCTGCGGGGCGCCTGGAACCGCAGGCGTATTTCCCTTTAAATGATATGTATTTTAATTTTGTTAAAGTACTTGGACGTGTTACCAAAAAAATCCGCAAATGAGATAATATGACACACATGCGAAAAATTGCAATGCTCTTTTATCTGCCTCTCTCACAATTCTTGATAGCGGCGAACATATATGCGCAAGGTGAAAAACCAATTGAACTTTTATTTGAACCGGATCATGGTTTCTATGATCAGAACATTCAAGTGAAAATTACCGCGGATACGCAATATGCTGCAATTCATTACACGCTGGACGGCACTGTTCCCGCCGCTACGATCGGTCAGTCCACGCTGCTTTATCAGAATCAAATTTCTATCACAAAAACCAGCGTCATACGAGCAGTTGCGATTTTTTCTGAAGGTTCAAAAAGTCAAGTCATGACACAATCCTATTTTTTTGGTAATGATATCGTCCAGCAGGATCGTCTGGCGACGCTCGCCGCCGGTTTCCCGGACCGTTGGGGTTCGGTGGTTCCGGATTACGGCCTCGATCCTGACATTGTCAGTGATGCCCAATATGGACCACGATTGAAAGAATCGTTATTGTCCATCCCATCCTTTTCCATTGTGATGAATCTTGACGATTTGTTTAGTTCGACCGGCATTTATACAAACTCCACACAGTCCGGGGAAGAATGGGAACGGCCATGTTCTGCCGAGCTGATTTTGCCGGATCACGGTGAAGGATTTCAAATCAATTGCGGCATTCGTATTCAAGGCGGCTGGTTTCGCAATCATGATGGTACGAAAAAGCACTCTTTTCGCCTGCTTTTTAAAGAAGAATATGGCCAGACAAAATTACAGTATCCGCTTTTTGGAGATGACGCCGAGGATCGTTTTGATACGGTTGTACTGCGTGCGGGCGCCAATGATGGCTATTCCTGGAGCGATGCCCGTTACACCGAACAGTACACGCGGGATGAATTTGGGCGTCGTTTGCATGGATGGACCGGAAATGTCTCCCCGCACGGCATGTTTGTCCATCTTTACATTAATGGATTCTACTGGGGGCTTTACAACCCCATCGAACGTCCCGATGATTCCTTTTCGGCAATCTACCATGGCGGCGATAAAGAAAACTGGGATGCCATTAACAGCGGCGAGTTGACCGAAGGGAGCATGGACGCCTGGAATCTGCTGCTGTCCAAATGCCGAAGAGGTGTCTCCTCACTTGAAGATTATATGGAAATTTTAGGCAACAATCCCGATGGCACGCGAAATCCGGATTATCCCGTGTTGATTGATGTACAAAACTATATCGACTATATGATGGTCAACATGTGGGGCGGCAACTGGGACTGGCCCTGGAAAAATTATCGTATTGCCCGCGATCGCAGTGAAACCAGCACGGGATTTCAATTTTATATGTGGGACTTTGAAAACACCATGGGCAACAACCGGGACCGATCGCCGCTCAATATGGACCGAGTGGCCGGTTTGGCTTCCATGGGTGCCGGTGTTGGTGAGCCTCACATCAAATTAGCCGAAAATGCGAATTATCGAATGCTTTTTGCCGATCATATTCAAAAACACTTTTTTAATGATGGTCCCTTTACGCCGGAATTTTTAATTGAAAAATATCAGCAACTGGCATCCGAGGTCGAGCTGGCGATTATTCCCGAATCCGCGCGCTGGGGCGATCAGCATTTTGCTTCAGAACCCCTCACGCAGGACGATTGGACTGTTGAGCGTGACTGGATTTTGAACACCTATCTCCCGCGGCGAAGCGATATCGTCTTTGAACAATTCAAAAGAGCAAACCTTTATCCTGATATTGAAGCGCCGCTTTATTATGTGAATGACACGATGCAGCACGGCGGCAGTATCACGGTGGCGGACCAGATTTCGATGACCTCGGATGACGGAACAATCTATTATACGATTGACGGCTCCGATCCACGAGTTGTCTCCACATCGAGTGATAATAAAATTATTCTTGTAGCTGAGGACGCTCAAAAACATGTATTAGTACCGCAGGACGCCGTCAGCGTGATTTGGCGAAGCGCTCCCGGATTTGATGTCTCAAGGTGGCTGACCTGTCTCGGAAAACCCGGCGGCATTGGATACGAACAGGGCACCGGCTATGAGAATTATATCAGTCTTGACATTGGCGATGAGATGTATTCGAAAAACGCCTCATGTTACATTCGAACTCTTTTTGATCTTGACGCCAACTTCATTGACAGCCTAAAATCCTGCACACTGAGAATCCGTTACGATGATGGATTTATCGCCTATTTGAACGGCATTGAGGTGGCGCGAAAAAACTTTACCGGAAGCCCGCAATGGAATTCAAGCGCCAGTGCCCAGAATACTGACGCCTCCGCCATTCTTTTTGAAGATATTGATATAAGTCAATACCTGTCAAGACTCAAAGACGGCACAAATATCCTCGCCATACACGGCATGAATGAGAGCATAGCCAGCTCTGACTTTTTAATGTCGGTTGAACTTGTCGCTCAAAAAAGAAGTAACAATTCAGGATCAGGTGAGATTTCTCCAAATGCACACCACTACGCGACGCCCTTCACGCTGAACCAAACCACGCAAATCAAATCACGTGTTTATGCGAATGGAGAGTGGAGCGCTTTAAGTGAAGCTGTATTTATGCTGCCTTTGGCGCAAAACAACATCATCATTTCCGAGCTGCATTATCATCCATTGCCGCAGGACCCGGTTGATGATACCGAGTTTGAATTTATTGAATTGCACAATGCCGGAAGTGAAACGCAAAACCTGAGTCTGGCTCGTTTTGTCAAAGGTGTGAATTATGTATTTCCGGCCAATACTATTTTGCGTCCGGGTGAGTATCTCGTCCTGGCCTCCGACGAACATTATTTTAATCTCCGCTACGGATTTTCTCCTTTTGCGGCATACAGCGGCCAATTGGATAACGGCGGCGAACGAATCGTACTGGTGGATGCTTTGGGTGACACGTTAATTTCTTTTCGATATAATGATAAATCACCCTGGCCGGAATCGGCGGATGGGGAAGGCTATTCGCTCGTCTTGAATGACGCCGGGCTTGATCCGGATTATGATAACGCCGCCAGTTGGCACGCTTCGGAAAAAATACATGGCGAACCTGGTGGCAAGAATGTTTTTGTGCGTTCCGAAAAAGACAACGTCGCGCCGGAAACGTTTACGCTTTATCAAAATTACCCCAATCCATTTAATTCCAACACAACGATTGCATTTCATCTGCCGAAAAAATCATTTGTCCATG
>CAYSNA010000439.1:1412-4656 GCA_964432185.1 uncultured Cytophagia bacterium | reverse complement strand
CACGAATTTCACGAATTACTCGAATTTGTTTTGTGAAATTACTTTTCGTGAAATTTGTGTAATTCGTGGTTCCCTTTTCGTTCCGGTTTATTCGGATTAGGCAGATTCATCGGCAATTAAAATCCGATAGACGAGCGCCCAGTGAAATTTTCGCCGATCAATCGCTGTTAAAAATCCTGACCTTGAAAACCAAAAGTTAAAAAAATGAAAGGAAATGATATGGCGACTTATGAATGTTCTGTCTGCGGCATGGCCGTGAATGCGACGTGCGCTAAATGTGATGCGCCGTTAGTGGATGACAGCTTGAAACTGGATAACGGCACGGTCGTGCAGATCTCAAAATGCCCCAACGGTCACGGCAAAATTAAATCGCCGATGTGTTGCGGACAAGATATGACCTGCACTGTCGATTAGAGTTTATCCCTGTCAGAATGTAATTTCTGACAGGGCCAATTTTTCAAGAGTGAGCCGCTGAAGGTCATATCGAATTTTATCCAAAATATCTTTCAATGAAATCAAATTGTACACATGTTGATGAATTGACGCGGCTGATAACAACAAGATCGCTTTAATTGATGAAATTCGTCTTCAGCATAAAAGCGAAACCAACGTCTGCAAGAATCTCGTTATTGTCCACCGGGTCGATTCATTTTTCATCATCTCGATCAAATTCATGCGAACGCATATAAGCAATCCCCTGCAAATTATTCGTACGTCAAGAAAAAAAAGTATCCATCTTTGATGTAATCAGCATATCCCGCCCTTGTTTTTTTAACAGTTAGCCACCTGATGTCCATGGCATCTCTTTTGTAATGGGAAAAGTATCTCACCCAAAAACAGGAGGACGCCATGAAAAAAGCTACTGTTTTATTCACATTCCTAATTCTTTGTTTTGGCTTTCAGGAATCAAATGCCTACTCTTATCTCCGAATTCGTGATCCACGAAATTGGGGCAGCGGCACGGGGACGATCGAGGAGGCCACATTTTCCATTCGACCCAAAGGATTGTACATGGAGTGCGGTATGTACCTCACATTTTCCGCCCGAGGTCTGAATTTTTCCGCAACCGATTCGCTCGAAGTGGAATTTTATTTTACCTTGCCCAAAGGCTCCATCGTCCATGATTCCTGGCTGTGGATCGAGGGCGAGATCATTAAAGGTGATATCATGGACCGCTGGACCGCCGCTTCAATTTATGAGGATATCGTCAAGCGTCGTCGTGATCCATCCATACTCTTCAAGCGCTCGGAAGACTATTATGAGCTGCGTATTTTTCCAATGGTTATGAGCGAGCCGCGAAAGGTCAAAATCACATTTTTACTGCCGACCAACTGGTCCGAATCGTTCGTAACATCACCCCTGCCGGTTGATTTGTTATCAAGTTCCCGTTATCGGGTTGAAGATGTGCATCTTTTTAGCTGGATGGATGAGGGGTGGCAGAATCCGCAAATCATCGAATACCCCAATTCTTTTTTCCAGTCAAAGAGTGATGAAACTTTTGGTAATTATCAAAGTTTGAAATTGCCGAACGAGTTGTTCCAAAATCCAATTCACTTTAGTGTCGACAGCCCGTTAAAAGACGGCATGTATCTCAGCACCCGGGAAAGCGGGGGGCAAGGTTTTTATCAACTGGCCTTTTCGCTCTCTGACGCGTTGGGGGTGCGAACGGCAAAAAATGTGGTCGTTTTGCTGGATTATAAAACGGCAAACTCGAGCATTTCAAAACAGGATCTGCTCCGCGCCTTGGAATCCAGTTTAAAGATTAATTTTTCTGACAAGGATGCTTTTAATGTTTTTTATTCCGAGATGCAAACGCGTAAAGTGTTTTCGAGCTGGCAGCCCGCGCATTCCACATCCATTGAATCTGCCTTTTCTACGCTGCGCGCCTCGTCCATCGGCAGCTATAGCAATCTGCAGGAGCTTTTCAGCAAAGCCATTGAATTCATTAACGCCAATAATCGAAATGCTACCATTCTGCTGGTCTCCAATACGGATTTTTTTCAAGATTATATTTCCACAAACACTCTTATCCGAGACCTCGAAGATTTGATGCTGCTGCGAGTTCCGATCCATATCGTCGATTTCCAGGATTACAATTACAAGGGATCGCCAGTTGGAAATACCTATTATTATGGCAACGAGTATCTTTACACAAATCTGACGCGCCTGTTCAACGGCAATTACGCCAATATCCGAAATGGTGGAACTCTGGCAACGCTTCTTGATGGCACTGTTCCCAAGTTGGGTGGATTTGTTAAATCATTCGATTTTCATCCGACAATTGCCGGCGGTTACACCTTTGGCCGCTTTAGCATGAATGACAACAACCAGTCGATTTATGTGAATGAACCGGTGCTGCAGGTTGGCAAATACAATGGTAGCGGCGATTTTGAACTCAATATCGCCGGCGAATTTGGTGGCGAAATATTTTCTGAAAGCTACAATGTCGATTCCAATATGATTCTGGAGGCTGATACGCTTGTCGAAGAAATGTGGGTCGGACAGTATATTGAAGAATTGGAGCAAAAAGAACAGACCAATGATGTTGTTAATGAAATTGTTGAGCTCAGCGTGGGTGAACGGGTGTTGTCGATTTTTTCGGCATTCTTGTGTCTGGAACCGGCTCGCGGCGGCAAGGTGTGTTACGATTGTTTGGATGAATCAATACTGGTCAACGATGTCGTTGATCTGACCGACACGGAAAGCGATTCGCTCTGTGAAGCGGCGCCAAATCCGTTTAATGCGACGACGAAAATTCGTGTCCGCATTCCGCAGCATGTGAATGCACAAGACATGTCATTTGAGATTTACAACATACTTGGCCGTCGGATCAAAACATTCACGCCACAAGCGGATGATTCGCGTGATTTTAATTTTCTCTGGGATGGCCGCAACGAATCGGGACAATCGGTGTCCAGCGGCACTTATCTGTTTGTTGTCCGAGCCGGAAATTATCGCCAAACCTTAAAATTAGTGCTGATGAAATAGCACACGACACCGATCGACAATAAAGTGAATGACATGGAGGAACATTTTGTTTTTCCATGTCATTTTTTATTGATCCGATTGCCGGTTTTTTAAAAAGAAGCGTCGGTCGCCCCGCTCCGTTTTTCTCTGGTGTGAACCACGCCACCGATATTTGGCCCACAGCTTGGACATCCCCCCGATGTGAAATTTTCCTCCTTAAAATGATTCCAAATCGTTAAATTGGAGTTAAAGGAGAAATTTTTACCATCCACATGAA
>CAYSNA010000439.1:0-1402 GCA_964432185.1 uncultured Cytophagia bacterium | reverse complement strand
CCATGTCATTTTTTTGATCCGATTGCCGGTTTTTTAAACTCGAAGCATCTGTCGACCCGCTCCGTTTTTCTTCGGTTGAACTGCGCCCGATATTTGGCCCACAGCATCGACATCCCGCGCATGTTAAATTTTCCTCCTTAAAATGATTCCAAATCGTTAAATTGAAGTTAAAGGAGAAATTTTTACCATCCACATGAAAGAAAAAGTGAACGGAATCCTGACGCGAGTTTTTATCCTTCTTTTGAGCCTGTACGTTTTTTCCGCTGCCGGTGAATCACATCGTCAATTTTATTTTTCAACCGCGGATACGGCGCTGTTTAATCTCGATACCCTGACGGTGACCGCGACCCGATATGAGCAGTCCATCCAATTGGTGCCATATTCGATTACTGTACTCGGACCATCCGAGGCGGAGAAAGCAAAAAAGGGATTATCGCTTGAAGAGGTACTGCGAACCGTTCCCGGCGTGCAGGTGAGTAATCGCTACAATCTGTCACAAGGCGATCGGATTGCCATTCGCGGTTTGGGGAGCCGAGCGTCGTTTGGCGTGCGCGGTGTCAAAGTTTTGCTCGACGGTATCCCACTCACCATGCCGGACGGCCAGACACAACTGAACAATATTGATCTGGCATCAATTGGTCGGGTCGAAATTCTCCGCGGCCCCAGTTCGTCGCTTTATGGCAACGCCTCGGGCGGCGTGATTTTGATCGACTCCCGGATGCCGCCGAAAAAATTCCAGCTTTCGCAGCAATTCGCCCTGGGTTCGGATGGTTACCGGAAATCGGCCAGCGGTATGGCCGGCAGACTTGAGCACACAGCCTACTCGTTTCATTATACGGCGCTGCACAGTGACGGCTTTCGCGAACATTCGCAGGCGCAAAACCACATGGTCAATGTTTTCGCCAAACGTCGATTCTCCCCGGCCGTTGAGCTGTCAACGGTGTTCAGCTATGTTAATGCGCCCTATATGCTCAATGCCAGTTCCCTGTCCAAACAGGATGCGATGGAGAATCCGCGTTTGGCGCGCGGTTTTGTGAAAGACCAGGGCTCGGGCAAAAAAGTTGAACAGGCGCAGGGCGGGCTTTCCGCCACGATCAAAAGTTCAATCGGCGATTTTCACACGACGGCTTATGGCGTCGGCCGTTCGCTGTACAATGCCATTCCCGGTCGAGTCATTCAACTGGATCGCCGTGCCGGCGGCTTGCGCACCACGTTGACGCGCCCAATGTCGCCGTTTGGCCTCGATGCGGTTTTATTGCTGGGCAGCGATCTCGAACTTCAACAGGATTCTCGTCTTGAGCACGAGAATAACGGCATCTCCGGCACGTATAAAGATGTGCCACCGGAAAAGATTCTGGACCGTGTGCAGGCCGGTGACCTGCTGCTGGACCAGGGTGAGTCG
>CAYSNA010000438.1:0-4694 GCA_964432185.1 uncultured Cytophagia bacterium | reverse complement strand
AAGATCGGGATTTAATACCGAGACAAAGGCCGAATCCACCTGGAACACAGGTTTGCGGGATTCATCCTTGGCATAGTATTTATCGCCGTCTAAATGGCCGATGAGCAGTGTTTTTTTGGCGCGATTTTCACCGAGCATCAAATCAACCTGTACGGTCGGCCGGGCTAATCCATAGTGCGCCACATTACTCGGTTCTTCATCGACAAATTCTTTGGCGCGTTCGCTATTGAGGCGATTGAGGATTTTATCCACTTCAGTCCCGTCCGCGTCAAATTCTCCCGGAGCGGTAATTTTCCAATCGCCGGCGGATTTTTCAAAGGCGAACGAGCCGTTTTTATTTTTCAACTCGAATGAACGAACCTGAGGCTTTTCAAAGCCAACGACTTTTTTATCGCGCAGATCAAATAATCCTTTTTCAATATTTGACTGCAAGGTTGTGGTCGTCAGGAACACCGTCGGTGAACCGCTTTTTCGCGCAAAGACAAAACCGCCGGTCGGACTTTTATCGCCGAGGTACAGCGTGTCGATCCCACCTGAATGTTTGATGGTCATGGAACCGCGTTCGGGATCAAGACCGTAAACGTTATATTCTGACGGATCGTCGGAAATCGACCGTTCAATATCCGCAAAGCTGAACATATTGGCGATGGCGTCGATCGCACTTTTGTCGCCATCGGTTTCCACCGGAGCAACGATCTTCCACTCCGTACTATCTTTGATGCAGTGGATGCCGCTCGGTTGCAGAATAATTTCGCTAATATCATCTTTTTCTATGTTGAGAAGCTTGCCCTCAAGTTTTTCGGCTTCTTCTTTTTTCTCGTCCTGTTTGTCGAGCAAAACAACAGCCGCAATACCGATGATGAGTACAAGCGCTAAAATTCCTGTCGTTTTGATATTCATAAATTCCTCATCCAATTTGATTTTTACGGATTTGCGTGTTATCAAATGTGATGTTTATTTAACACAAAGGCAGATAAAATTTAACCACGACTAACACTAATTTGACGAATTAAAAACTCATAATCACTCGTTAACTCGTTCTCACGCTCCTGCATGGGAATGAGAACAAACAAGGGCTTTCATATATTTGAAAGCCCTTGAATGTTTGCTATTTTCGTCGTCGGTACACGTAAATGCCGAACGCAAAGATCGCCAGCGGCAACAAGATGACGCCGAACCACAGCATCATTTTGGATTGTTTGGCCGTCAGGCTCAAGCGTCGATCTTCCGGATCGCGCGGACGAATGGAGACGAGGTCTTCCTCTTCGGCCATCCAGTTGACGACGTTCAAAAACAGATTGCCGTTTGCCTGAAAATTAAAATAGGCATTGGTCGCAATATCCGAGTCGCCAAAAACGGCGACGCGGCCTTTGGGGCCGTCGGTATCGGCCGGCATTCCAGGCATTGATGGCGCTGAAGATTTTTCGGCGATGGTCAACAATGATAACGGTCCCGAGTTGTCCGTCATCGGATCAAATCCAACCTGACCGTCTGCGCTAATCGGCGAAGTTTCGCCCCAGCTATTATTGCTGGTTTTGGCGATTTCCGTGACGGTAACACCGGTTGGCGGCGACTCCATTTTGGCCACGGAACGCGCCTGCGAGAACAAGGTCATGGCGCCGCCAAAGCCCTCAACGATCGGATGGCTCTCGTAATTGGTCACCACCGGCATAATAGGCCCGGCGCCAAAGAGCTGGCCAATGGGCGATGTTTCGATGATCAGATCGTTGCCGACATCAACGCCCCAATCCGCCATAAAATCACCATAACTTTGCGGGGATTCAGGGTCGAGCATCAACACCAGTTTGCCGCCGTTGGCGAGATAGGTATCCAGTTTCTGGCGTTCCGGCTGCAACAAATCAGTCATCGGGCCGGCCATAATAATCAGCGCCACATCGTCGCCCAGCGTATCCGGTTCCTGAACGAGAAAAACTTTATCGATGTCATAGTTCAGCTCAGCGATGGCATCCTTTGCTGTACTGAGTCCAGTTTCCGCAGAATCATCAAAATCTTTTTCACCGTGACCGGTGGTAAAAAGAATGCGTTTGACACCCTCACGCGTCACTTTGATCAGCGCATTGGTGAGTTCCTGCTCCGTCACGGTATTGATTTTTTCCAGCTTGTCTTCGCACTCGACGACAATAGTGCCGTACGATTTCACATCATACTTTTTCGTGATACCCGGTTTTTTATCGGGATCAACGAACTCGTACTTAAAATTGGGTGAATAGTGCGAATATTCGACCATAAATTCTTCGGCCTGGCCCTCTTCCCCGCCTTTGAAAAATCCGATGACATTCACTTCTTTTTCGAGATTTTTCAGAACCTTGACGGTCTGATCCGACAGGCTGAACATTTTTGCCGCGGTCAGATCAGCGCGGTAGGAAAAGCGGCTGCCAAGAATATTGAAAACAATCAGAATGCCGAGCAGAAAGATGACCATAAGCGCGGCATTGCTGCCAAATTTGGCCGACCGACTCGACAAGCCCGATTTGATTTCTTTAAACTGAAGCACAACATAACCGATCAATAAAAGCACACCGAGGACGAGCAAAATCGTCGCCAGCGTGTTGATCGATCCATTGATTGAAAACGTGACGAGCCCGGCAAGAACGACAACGAGGCCGGCGAGTCCAATCCAGTTTGCATATTTTTTCATCATCTGCCCCTCCATCTGTTTGATTCAATGGATACGAACGAGAGGAACAATCCCATAAAAATAAAGCTGATGTAATAGATGATGTGTTTGGTGTCGAGCACGCCTTTGGCGAAATCGTCAAAATGTTCGATCAACGAAAAACCGGACAGCGCTTGCCCAACAGCCGGGCTGACCATGCCGGCCAACCAGCCGATGGCCCAGAACACCAGGATGAACACAAACGTGCTCACCGCGGCAATAATCTGGTTGTCCGTTAAGGTTGAAAAAAACACGCCAAACGACACGTAACAGAGTCCCAATAAAAACAGGCCAAGATAGCCAGTAAAGATTGGGCCGAATTCGGGATTGCCGTACAGGGCAATGAATAAAATATAGAGCCACGTTCCACTCAGCATGACCAGAAACAGCGTACCGGCAGCGGAAAACTTGCCGA
Organism: uncultured Cytophagia bacterium; assembly: GCA_964432185.1. Taxonomy (GTDB): domain Bacteria; phylum Zhuqueibacterota; class Zhuqueibacteria; order Residuimicrobiales; family Krinioviventaceae; genus Kriniovivens. The sequence goes on along the minus strand of CAYSNA010000438.1, from coordinate 1,602 downwards.
GAATCGCCTGCAGATTGGTCACCGGGGATGTCATGAGCAGTTCGATAGTTCCGGTTCTTTTTTCATCCGAATAGAGACGCATGGTCACCAGCGGCAAAAAGAACAGCGCGAACAGGCTGAGGTTGTGCATAATCGGGCGAATCGCCATCATATTGACGTTCATTTTTTGCGGTGCCATGCGATATTGTTGAGCCATCATGTCGACGCGCATGCACATCTGCACAAAGTTGGAAACGATGAGGTAAAAGAAAATACCTGCGAGGATCAAAAACAATCCGATCACCACATAGGCGATTGGAGAAGAAAAATACGATTTGACTTCACGTTGATAAATAGCTAAAAAGTTTCTCATGAGACCGTACCCTCCTCTTGTGTTGTCAGGTGCAAGAATACGTCTTCGAGGCTGACATCCTCAGCCTTGATCTCATAGAGCGGCCAGTTATTGGCCACAACCACTTTGGCGATCTCCGGTCGAATTTCGACTTCTTTATCGCTTTCGACAAAGACGGTGGTAAAATCACCGGCATCCGCTTTTTCAACCTTGGACACGCCTTTTACGACGCCCAGCTTTTCAATCACGGCCTCAAACGGCGCATCGACGCATACAGTCAGGCGCGTGGAGCCGGCGTGTTTTTTGGTCAAGCCGTCGGTTGTATCTTCGGCGACAATCGTGCCTTTGTTGATGATGACCACGCGTTCGCAGGTCATGCTCACTTCGGGCAAAATATGAGTACTGAGAATGATGGTGTGATCACCGGCCAGACTTTTAATAAGCTCGCGAACTTCGCTAATTTGGTTCGGATCAAGTCCAACTGTTGGTTCATCGAGAATCAACACATCCGGATTATGCACCAGCGCCTGCGCCAAACCAACGCGTTGTTTGTAGCCTTTGGACAGCACTTTGATGACGCGGTCGCTGACATTGTCGATAGCGGTCCGTCCCATCGCCTCTTTCACCGCCTTTTGGCGATCAACCGGAGCAACGCCTTTTATTTTGGCGACGAATTCAAGATAGTCTTTGACACGCATATCTTGATACAATGGCGGATTTTCCGGCAGATAGCCGATGCGCTTCCGAACCTCCATGGATTGTTCATGCACATCAAAACCGGCAACAGTGGCTGTGCCTGATGTTGCCGGTAGATAGGTGGTCAGAATACGCATGGTTGTCGTTTTACCAGCGGCATTGGGTCCCAGAAAACCGACGATCTCTCCTTTTTCAACCTTGAAGGAGACATCATTGACAGCCGTCACATCACCAAAGTATCGCGATAGTTGTTGCACATCAATCATAAAAGTGACCTCCTTTCACTTGAATAGATAAATGTACGCACTCGAATCATATGAATGGTGTGAGAGCGAATCAAGTTAACGACGAATACCAAGCTCTTTAATTAACGCACGGTATTTTTCAATGTCTCTGTCTTTCAGATAATCGAGCAGGCGGCGGCGTTTACCAACGAGCTGCAACAACCCACGACGACCGTGATGATCTTTGACGTGTGTTTTAAAATGGCCGTTCAAATCGTTGATACGTTGCGTCAACAGCGCAATCTGTGCTTCGGTGCGGCCCGTATCTTTTTCATTTTTGCCGAACTGGCT
>CAYSNA010000437.1:0-4698 GCA_964432185.1 uncultured Cytophagia bacterium | reverse complement strand
GGATGTCGGCAAACGGCTGGCGCTCATCGCCCTGGCGCAAGTGCATGGACAAGATATTGTCTATTCCGGCCCGACCTACAAATCCATGAGCATCGACGGCAACACCATCAAACTTGAATTTGACCACATCGGCGGCGGCCTCGTGGCCAAAGGCGGCGAGCTGACCGGTTTTGCCATTGCCGGTGAAGATCAAAAATTTGTCTGGGCCGATGCCGTCATTGATGGCAACGCGATTGTCGTTTCAAGTCCCAGGATTGAAAATCCAGTGGCCGTGCGTTATGCCTGGGCGGATAATCCTGTGTGCAATTTGTACAATGCGGCCGGTTTGCCGGGCTCGCCATTCCGCACCGATGAGTGGGATGGCGTGACCAAAGGCGTAAAATAAAAACCAGAGCGCGAGTCTAATTTTTTTGTTGGGCTGTATGACATCATTCTCGCGCTCAGTGCTTTGGCAGCAGGTCTAATTATCATCTTTTGTAACATAAACAAAAACCATTTGTTTTTCATATTAGAAAAATGTTTATTGGTTGAACATTTTTTACTCAAGGAGAAAGTGCAGTGCAAGACAAGAAAGAGAAAGACACAGGATTGAACCGTCGACAATTTATCGGCGGCATTGCCGCTGCCTCGGCATTTACGATTGTTCCGCGTCACGTCCTCGGCGGTACCGCAGGCCCGGCGCCGAGTGATAAACTGAATATCGCCGGCATTGGCGTCGGCGGCATGGGCAGAGGCAACCTCGAAAACATGGAAAGCGAAAACATCGTCGCTTTAGCGGATGTCGATTGGGAACATGCAAAGGAGACATTTGAGAAATATCCCAACGCCCGTCGATACAAAGACTTTCGTCTGATGCTCGAAGAGAAAAAAGATGAGATTGATGCCGTGGTCATCGCGACGCCGGACCACACGCACGCGATCGCCAGCGTTGCGGCCATGCAGCTCGGCAAACATGTGTACACGCAAAAACCGCTCACGCACACGGTATACGAAGCGCGCGTTCTGGCCGATTTGGCGAAGGAGAAAAAACTTATCACCCAAATGGGCAACCAGGCGCACTCGGCCGAAGAAATCCGTTTGGAGACCGAATGGCTGCAAGGCGGCGCCATTGGCGATGTCACCGAAGTGCATGTCTGGACCGATCGCCCGGTATGGCCGCAGGGCATTTATACTCGCCATCCGCAGATGGAACTAAAAAAAGGCCTGGACTGGGATTTGTGGATTGGCCCATCGAAATTCCGCCCGTATAACGAAATTTATCATCCATTCAACTGGCGCGGCTGGTGGGATTTTGGCTGCGGCGCGCTCGGCGATATGGGCTGTCACTTTATCGATCATCCGTGGACGGCGCTGAAATTAACCTATCCGACAAGCGTCAATGCCAGTTTCTCCATGCATTATTATCCGGACAACAACTGGGAAAAGATGCCCCTGTCCGAAACATTCCCGGAAGCATCGATCATCACCTATAATTTCCCGGCGCGCGAAGGCATGCCGCCAGTGAAATTGATGTGGTATGATGGTGGTTTGCAGCCACCGCGCCCGGAAGAGCTGGAACCTCGTCGCGCTATGCCGACAAACGGCGCCCTCTACGTTGGAACGAAGGGCAAATTATTGCAAGGCGGTGATTTTGTTCGTCTGATTCCGGAATCGGCCATGCGGGATTTTACTCCGCCGCCAAAGACTATTCCGCGCATCGAAACAACGCACGAGCAGAACTGGATTGATGCGATCAAAGCCAACAAGCCCGCCAGCTCGGATTTCGGCTATGCCGGTCCGTTGACGGAAACCGTGCTGCTCGGCAATATCGGTTTGAAATTCCCGTATCAGACCATCGAGTACGATCCGGTCAACATGGAAATCAAGGGTAATGCTGACGCCACCGCGATGCTGAAAATGGAATATCGTAAAGGCTGGTCGTTGTAGGTCTATCGATTCATAAAAGTAACAAATAAAAAAGCCCTGTAATCGATGCAGGGCTTTTTTTATTTTACCATTTTTATCACACTTAAAACGGCACTTTGGCGCGAAACATGGTCGCATCTTCCAACGCGGTAATCTTATACGTCGTGCTCGCCGGTGAGAAATAGGACTCGCCGCGCTCAAATATCTCCTCATCCCATCCACACATGACGCTGATTTTTCCGGACAACAGTAAAATGATCTCCGGTGTTTTCGCAGTGCCGTTTTCAAACGTCTCCCCTGTATATAACGTCAACTTGCTCAGTTCAAAATCCTCGGCCGGCGTTTTATAAATGCGTTCCGCATAGGACACGACCTCGCCGGTTAAAATCTCCGGGTGTTTGCCTTCAAAATTGACTGTTTTGAGCAGCTCGTCGACATCAACATTTTTCGGCGTCAAACCGCCGCGCAGCACGTTATCCGAGTTGGCCATCAGTTCCATGGTTGTGCCGTACAAATAGGCATGCGGCACACCCGCGGCCTGATAAGTTCCCTGCCCCGGATAAAGATGCAGCAGGTTCATCATATAAATTGAAAAAATGCCGCGGTCAATATGGCCATCCGGCAGCGGAAAGGTCTGAGCGGCCTTGAGCGCCCAGTAATCCGGTGCATCCATATCCTCCGGCTCTTCTTCTCTCAAACGATTTATCAATGCACTTAACATTTTATCGACCTGCTGCTGCGGCAAAAGCATGATGTTCCTGTACAAGGCCTCAGTGCCCTTCGCGAGAAATACAGTCAGCAGCGAGCGGAACTCGCCGACCTGTTTTAAAATCTGCTCGATTTCTCGTGCGGGCCGAAAGCCGTGCAGCATCCAGAAATCCGTCAGCGCCACATGCACTTCGGGTTTGTGATTGTCATCTTTATAGCTGCGATTCGCAGCATCCAGCGCCATGCCCGCTTTATTCTCGCGCGCAAAACCTTCTTCCGCTTGCGCCTTGGATGGATGCACCTGGATCGACAACATATCCCGCGCATCCAAAACTTTGAACAAAAACGGCAGCGTTTCACCAAACCGATGAATTACTTTTTGTCCGAGCGCTGCGTGCGCATAAACGCGGAGAAATTCGTCCAACGGCTTTTCGTCGTCGTCGAGGACCAAAATTGACGGCGCTTTCGAATGCGCGCCCAGCCACAATTCAGCAAACGGCTGCCTTTCCGCATTGTTTACTCCGAGCACATTCGGAATATAGTCATACCCACCCCACGCATAATGTTGTATCGCTCCCCGCAAACGATAGACTTTTCCCTGTTCCATGTTCTCCTTAAAATTCTTTCTATAATGATACGAATACGATCCATTAAAAATCGATGTGCTTGAGCCACGGATGGTCAGCGCTCAACACGGATTTTTGACGCATGATTCTATCTGTGAAAATCCGTGGCGATTTTTTATTTTTTGCGGATATCAAACGCCAGCTCGCCGCAAAAAGGCGGCGTGGGAATCGTCAACCGATCACGTCCCGTTATTATCTCTTCTCTTACGATGCCGCCCGTTTTGACATCAAACCATTTTAAATCAAATTGACCGTTGGGGAGATTCAGAGTGATGTTTCCGGCGCTCAAGCCTTCAACATAACCGGCATACTGCTCGCCCGGGTGGGAAAGCAGGTAAACAAAAAGTCCGGGGGAAAAAACAACGGTTATTTTATCCGGCTTCAAGGTGGGCAGATCAAATCCTTCAACAAAGTGAAGTAAAACAGCAAGCTGCTGCCGCAGCTCTGTACCGCCGCCACCGGGGCCAAGGAGCTCGCCGGTGCCGTTTTCGAATCCGGGGTAAAACGAATAATCGAGGCCGTTAAAAACAGCGCCGCCGGACAGGATAAAACGCCACGCCTGGCGGCGATAGACATCCGCGCTCGGGCCGGCAAAACCGGTCTCGTCCAGAGCAATTGGCCGGTCCCAGCCGTAATTATAGTCCACACTATGGGGAATGTTGTAATGAAAATTCAAAACGGAAATATTCTCATCGACGTTCGAGAGCGGATAACCAAAGTTACAGTAATTTTGCGCGATGATATGTTTCTTCGGAAGGGCCTTTTCTTCATCCTTTATGATCTCGGCGATTTTTGCCTGCCAAACTAACGACGCCTCATTTGCCAATTCGATTTTATTCTGCCATGGATTTGGCAGTTTGTCGTCATTCAGATGTTCGAGAATCACGCCGACAGAATCCGCGTTATCGCTCCACGGTTCGTTCTGGATTTCAAAATAGATGTTATCAAAGGCATTCAACTCATTTACAATCTTGCGTACCATCTTTTCCTGATGGACAAAAATGCCGTCATTGTCGAGCGTATTGCATTTTTTACGATCCGTGAGTTTGGTATCGTTCACATTGTTTTCGGGATGGAACGGCATGTAGCGCCAATTATCGTCGGTGTAAATGGAGGAAAACATCACCACTTCAACAATCTTTCAACCGCGCAAAATAGTCGGGATTCCATTCATTCAGATCAAACTTGTTGCCGCCGTTGATGTAACCGGATTCCTCACTCCTCGCCCACGGCGGCTGGAACTGATTCTCCGCCGGCGCCAGCGTATTTTGTTTGATGCCGAACGCGCCCAATTTCTCAACATACGCTCCGGTAAACAGTCGAGTCAGATTTTGTCCATCCTTGTGCATAGTGTCGAGATAAACATCGTAATCAAATCCCAAATTCAGCACCGCGCCGTAATGCTCGCCGGAACCGATGAGAACCGTCGGCTTGCCGTCATACAAAAAATAATGCGGAT
>CAYSNA010000436.1:1904-4701 GCA_964432185.1 uncultured Cytophagia bacterium | reverse complement strand
CAGATGAGGTTTTGATTCCAACGCATTATATCTTGCAGCAAAACTTTCCCAATCCGTTCAATCCCTCCACCACCATCCGGTACGGACTGCCTGAAGATGGCAAAGTGACGCTGATCATTTATAACGTCCTTGGCGAAGAAGTGGTGAAGCTCATTGACGAGGAAGAGCGCTCCGCCGGCTACCACGCTGTGGTGTGGGATGGCCGTAATAATGCGGGACATTTGGTCGGAAACGGTATTTACGTGTATCGGTTTCGGTGCGGGACGAAGACAATGCTAAAAAAGATGGCGTTTGTCAAATAGCAATAAAAACGAGCCGAAAAGTTGTAGATTCCATTGCACGAAAAAGAACACAAAAACAAAATGGGTCTGATTTGTATAAATTCGGACCCTTTTTGGTTTATTTGAAATATTCGATTTATAAATTTCGTTTCAACGGGCGGATTAAATCAAATCCTGCGAGTTGTTTTATTAGAGTCTGAAGCCGCGAAATTAGCGCCGGCGGTGGATTGAAAAAAATTGATTATGGGCCACAGAAATACTCATCCATAAAACTGTGTTTTTTGAACAAAGTTTATGCAATTTCAAAAAAACAGGCCCACAGAAGGCGCGGAAGAAAAAAGACAACATCCGTGTTTTTCCGCGACATCCGCGGGCTGCCATGTGGTTGCGCCGAATGTCACGCTGCGAAAATCAGCGGACAATTTTATAATTTTAATCGCTTAATTCGACATAGTTTAAATTTTCTTATTTTCATCTCATCCCAAATCCCGGAGTAAAAAATGAACTCAAAAAGATGGACATTCCTGTTTCTGCTTTTAACAGTGGCACTCGTTTTTGCGCAAAAACCAAAAATCACCAAGCTCGAAGAGCTTCCAACATTCACATACAACATTCCCGCCAAACCATCGGAATTTGTACAGGCCACGGATGGATTTGACGAGTTTGCCACAAAAGTAGCCGCGGATGCGCAAGGCGTTCTCGACAAATATGACATCGAAGACAAGACGACGCTCAAGGATATCTACAGCACCCTGCTCGCCAAAGCTATGCTTGATGGTGATTCGGACGCCGTGTTGGACATTATTCAAAAACGCCGCGCGCTGGAGGAAAAACCGGCGGAGCGCCTGATGAGCGGTTTGACGACACAAATGCTGGCCGAATCGTGGCAGGAGAAAAACAGTCTTGAGCCCGATGATGTACGCGAGACCTTTAAAAGCAAACTGACTGACGCCGTTAACGATTTGCCCTGGGATGTGGTGCAGGACCTTGTCGAACAAACAAAGGGTTCGCTGGAAATCGGCAGTCCCAATGTATTTATCGGTCTTGTACAGGCGCAGGTTGATCCGTCTTTTGAAAAAGCCGGTAATATCAGCGGAGACGCCGCCACGATGCTGCTGAGGCTGCGAAGTTCAATTTATCGAACCGAACCGTTTCGTTTGGACATGATCGCCATCTTTAATACTTATATCCAGGAACATAAAGTTGAAAAAGAAAACATCTGGCCGATGCGCTCCATGACCTTTGACGGATCAGAGGGATACAATCCCGTTTTGATTGGCATCTGGGATTCCGGTGTTGATGCCAATGTTTTCAAGAAACAGATGTGGCGTAATGATGAAGAAAAGTTCGATGGCACAGACACAGACGGCAACGGCTATGTCGATGATGTACACGGCATTGCGTTTGATCTGCATGAGTATTACACGCCGGATTTGTTATTTCCCTTATCGGAAGCCCAGGCGGCTCAATTGCCTTCGATGAAAAATCAGATGAAAGGGCTCGATGATCTTCAGGCCGCTATTGACAGCGACGAAGCAAAAAAGCTGCGTCAGTATTTGGCATCGCTTCCTCCGGCTGAGATGAATACGTTCCTGGAAGAGCTCATGCTGTTCGCCGTCTATATGCACGGCACGCACGTGGCGGGCATCGCCGTCGATGGAAATCCCTATGCAACAATACTGGGAGCGCGCATCACATTTGACCACCGTCTGGTGCCTGAGCCGCCGACCGTGGAGCAGGCACAACGCGCGAGCGCCAATTATTTAAAGACTGTTCAGTATTTTCAGCAACACGGAGTGCGCACCGTCAATATGAGCTGGGGCTGGACATTTGCCGAAATAGAGGGCATGCTCGAAGCCAACGGCATTGGCAAGGATGCCGAAGAGCGGCGTGAAAAAACGCGCGAGATTTTTAATATCTACAAAGAAGGCCTTTATAACGCCATCAAAAGCGCGTCGGACATTTTGTTTGTTACCGCCGCTGGTAACGATGACAACAATGTCGAATTTGATCAAGTCATTCCGTCATCTTTTGATTTGCCGAATCTTCTTGTTGTCGGCGCCGTGGATCAAGCGGGCGAAGAGACCTCATTCACCAGTTTTGGCGAACAGGTCACGCTGCACGCCAACGGATTCGAGGTGGAAAGTTATTTGCCCGGCGGCGATCGTATGAAAGCATCGGGGACATCCATGGCGTCACCCAACGTGGTTAATCTGGTTGGCAAACTTTTGGCCATCAAACCGGAACTCTCACCGACGGAGGTGATTGCGTTGATCAAACAGGGTGTGGAAAAGAGCGAGGATGGTCGAATCTTTTTGATCAATCCAGCCAAGTCGATTGAGTATTTGAATAAAATGTAATAGAACAATTAAAGTGGTAAAATCACAAAGCTTTGCAGGAGGAATTTTCTCCTCCTGCGAGTTTTGCGAAATACGCTTTTCATAAAAAGACTTTTAAAAAAGCTCGAATACACCAACTTTTCGAATCCCCCTTTTTAATCCATGACAGGAAGTTTT
>CAYSNA010000436.1:0-1804 GCA_964432185.1 uncultured Cytophagia bacterium | reverse complement strand
GCTCGAATACACCAACTTTTCGAATCCCCCTTTTTAATCCATGACAGGAAGTTTTATGCCCGATCACCGCATCTCTGTTGACACGATGATATCCGAGATGATGCGTATTTTGCAAAAATATCACGTTGCAGCCGACAAAGCCGAATCCAGTCTTGACGGCGTTTATTCGCACGGCTATCTGCGTTTCCCGAGATTTATCGATTATATCAAAAAGGGGTATGTGAAGATAGATGCCGATCCGACGAAAACGACATCGCTCGGCGCTCTGGAGCAATGGGACGGGCAGCTCGGTCCCGGCATTCTCAATGCACTTTTTGCTGCGGATCGCGCCATGGACCTGGCGGATCAATTCGGCATAGGGTGCGTGGCGATGGCCAACACCAACCACTGGATGCGCGGCGGCTCCTACGGATGGCATGCCGCAAAAAAGGGCTATGCGTTTATCGGCTGGACGAATACGACGCCAAACATGCCCGCATGGGGGGCGGCGGAAAGCCGGCTCGGCAATAATCCGTTGGTAATGGCGCTGCCTTTTGGGGAGAACGCCATCGTGTTGGATATGGCGATGACGCAATTTTCTTACGGCAAACTGGACGAATACAAAATCAACGGAGAGCGCCTGCCGTTTCCCGGCGGATTCGATGCAAGCGGCGAACTTTCGGATGATCCCGCGGCTATCCTCGATACCATGCGCGGTCTGCCGATTGGCTACTGGAAGGGCGCCGGGCTCTCCCTGCTGTTCGACCTCCTTGCCTCCACCCTGTCTCATGGCGACAGCACAACGGATGTGGGACACCGCGATGAAGAATATGGAGTAAGTCAAGTGTTCATCGTGTTTAATCTAAAAAAGCTGCCACATGCGGATGCCATTCAGAATCAAGTCCGGAAAACAATCAATTATGTAAAAGCATCTCCAACATTGAAGGATAGTGCTGTTTTATATCCCGGCGAACGTGTATTGAAAACACGACGAGAAAACCTGAAGCATGGCATTCCAGTTTCTGAACACATCTGGCACGACATTCAAATGCTGTAAATTCTTGACGGGACGACTGGTCAGACGTTCAAAAAAATAGTGTCGATCCCGTCAATCCAAGTATCCTGTCAAAAAGTTAGGTAAAGTTGAGGTCGTTATGAAATATGTATTATTCATCTCATCCATCCTCGCATTTTTCCTATTGAATTGCCAAAAAGACTTGACCGCCCCGGAACCGGACTCGTTTATCTGGCCGACCGCATCGCCAGAAGCGCACGGTTTTGATGCGCAAAAACTCGACCTTGCTTTTGATCACGCCGGTGAGCTGCCGTTTATACGCGGATTGGTTGTGACGCGCAACGGCTATCTGGTGAGGGAACGATATTATCATGGCACAGATGCCAGGAGCGCGTTTACCATTCGGTCGGTGTCCAAAAGCTTTTTGTCGGCCTTGTACGGCATTGCGCTGGAACAGGGCTTTATCGCCACGCTGGATACGCCCATGGTGGATTATCTGCAGGATTATAACCACTTTATTGTTGATGAAAAAATGCACGCCGTCACCCTGCGCCACTTGCTGACCATGAAAGCGGGATTTGACAGCGACAGCAATATATTTTTCACCATGACGAATTCTGCCGATTGGGCGAGTGCAGCGCTGCACCAGCAACTGATTTTTTATCCCGGCTCATCATTTCGATATTCCACCGTCGGGACGCATGTGTTGTCAATTGTGCTCGAACGGGCAACCGGCCAATCCTCCCTTGAGTTTGCTGTTGAAAATTTATGCAAGCCGCTTGGCATTTCATTGAAAGGCTGGGCGCGTGA
>CAYSNA010000435.1:2174-4706 GCA_964432185.1 uncultured Cytophagia bacterium | reverse complement strand
GTGCTCGCGCGATCCGCCAAAAACCAGATGCGTGTGCGGATCGACAAAACCGGGCATAACGAGCCGGCCCTGTGCATCAATTTTTTCAAAGGCAGAACTATAGCGTTCCTGCATGTCAAGCGAATCGCCAACCTCAAAAATTTGTCCATTTGCGACGGCCACTGCGCCCTTTGGCAAAAGTGCCAGGTCGTTCATTTCGTCACCGTTACGCGGTCGATGTGGTCCGGCCAGCGTGGCGACCACACCATTATAAATGAGCAGATCCGTTTTTGTGTCGAAATTGTTCATCATATTTTACCCACCTTTTTCATCACCAAGCGAACAAGGCGCTGTTTTTGTGATTGCGCTTGTTTTAAAATGGCATCAGCCTCGCTCAAGGTTTTGCTGACAAAATCGTCATCTTTTATCTGCGGCAGATTAATTTTGACATTAAAATAGGCGCCGAGCGCCGACGCTTCCGCCTGCACGGCAGCCACACCCGCATCCGATACGGCATTTTGGTTGCCTCTTTTAACCACTTGTTCGGCCAGCTGCAAAAGCTCGATCGTCAAGCGAAGAGTCGTGAGCGGCACCTCGGTCATTTTTTTTGCCGCGGCTTGCATGGTGTTGTGGCGCGCCCGTTGTTCCTCGTCGGTTTTCTTTGGCAGCCGCATGGCGCTCATAAAATCATTGAACGCGTCTGTATCCGCATCAATCAAGTTTAGATAACGCGTCTTTAATTCCTGCGCCAAGACGGCAACATCTTCCATGATTTTGTTGTATCGCTTGTACTCTTTTTTTCCGTATGTGAGATGCGCAACCATGGACGAGAGCGCCGCGGACAGGGCGCCGCTGAGCGCCGACACGCTGCCGCCGCCGGGTGCCGGAGAATCCGTTGACAACTCGTGGATGAATTGATCCACGGTTAAATCCACCAGATTGTGCTTTTTCTCCTGCATGGCGTATTCGATGATGCGCTCGTCGGGATTGAACGGCGAAGTATTGTTGAGTCCGAGCGATAATATGGCGATGTGGATAATGTCTCGTTCGGCGTAGCCAAGGTGTTTGCCCTGTTTGCGCAGATAGAATTTGCCGGCGTCGAGCAGCGCTTCTTTGGGCGCCATACCGATGAGCTCGCTGCCGGTCACGCGCAAACCGCGGCTGGCCGCTTCTGATCGAACGGCCTCAAAGGCCGTGTGCAGTCCGGTAACGTGATAATTGTGCAGATTCATCGTCACCTGCGCATAGCCGTATTCCTCAATGACCCAGCCGGCGCCCTGGACGAATTGGAGCTTGCCGGGGATTTTCACCGCCGATCCGTCCTCGTTTCGGATGATCTCGCCCTTTTTATCGCGTTTGGCGCGTCCGGATTCGCGCAGATCAAGAGCAATGTCGTGCGTCAATGCGCGATATGTGGTATTGAGATTGATATTGTAGGCCAACATAAAATCGCGCACGCCGATGACGGTGGCGCCGGATTTGGCGTTGAATTCAGACGGACCGAAATCCGGCGCAAAAGATGGATCCTTTAATTTGTCCGGCAGCGCTTCATATTCGCCCTGGCGGATGTCGGGCAAATTAACACGTTCTGCTTTTTTCGCCGCTTTGCCGTACAAATAAACCGGGATATGTAATTCGTCGGCAACGCGTTTGCCAAGCTGTTCGGCACGCTGAATGCATTCTTGTTCTGTCACTCCGGATACAGGGATGAAGGGACAAACATCCGTGGCGCCCATGCGCGGATGCTCGCCTTTGTGTTTAGTCATATCGATGAGCTCGGCGGCCTTTTTTATGGTTTGAAATGCGGCTTCAACAACAGCGTCCGGAGAGCCGACAAAAGTGACGACCGTGCGGTTGGTATCCGCGCCCGGATCAACATTGAGTAACGTAGCGCCATCAACATTTTTTATTTGATTGGTGATCTGATCAATAATCGATTTATCTCGTCCTTCGGAAAAGTTGGGTACGCATTCGATGATTTTCTGCATGATTTAATCCCTCAGTGCTGGTATGTTTGCATTGTTCTTTTTGGCAAATTGAACGGCTTCGTCATATCCTGCATCCACGTGGCGGAAAATGCCCATCATTGGATCGGTTGTGAGCACGCGGTTGATACGCTCGCCTTTGTCTTTCGTGCCGGTGGCGACGATGACCTGTCCGGAATGCGTCGAGTTGCCAATGCCGACACCGCCGCCGTTGTGGATCGACACCCAGTCCGCGCCGGATGCGACGTTGGCCAAAGCGTTGAGCAGGGGCCAATCGGCAATGGCGTCGCTGCCGTCTTTCATGTCCTCGGTCTCGCGGTTGGGCGAGGCGACGGAACCGCAATCCAAATGGTCGCGGCCGATAACGATGGGCGCGGCCAGTCTGCCTTTTTTCACCAGATCATTCATGCGTTCGCCAAATTCGGCACGCTGTCCCAAACCGAGCCAGCAGACGCGATTGGGCAGACCGATTTGTGGCACCTGATCTTTGGCTAACCTGATCCATCGTTTTAAAAGCAGATCATCCGGAAACATCGGCAAGCGGAGGGCGGAATCGTCGACCTCTACC
>CAYSNA010000435.1:0-2164 GCA_964432185.1 uncultured Cytophagia bacterium | reverse complement strand
CCAAAACCAGATCATCGAGAAGTGCGATGTCGGATTTTTCTCCCGACAATGCCGCCCAGCGGAAGGGTCCGCGACCTTCACAAAAAAGCGGACGAATATAGGCCGGCACGAATCCGGGATAGAGGAATTTGCCGGATTCATCGCGCACAGGCAATCCGGCTTTTTCCGCCTGGCCGCGCAGGTTATTGCCGTAATCAAACGCAATGGCGCCGCGCTTTTGCATGTCCAAAATGGCTTGTGTATGTAATGCGATGGACGCGGCAGAACGTTTCTTGTAGTCATCCGGATTAAGTTGTCGAAGTTGAACTAACTCGGCCAGATCCCCCTGCGGCACGTAATCCAAAAGGTCATGCGCCGAGGTTTGATCGGTCACCACATCAGGAATTTTATCGCGGCGAACCAGTTCGGGGAAAACATCTGCCGCATTGCCCACCAAGCCGACGGAGCACGGCTGTTGTCGCGTAACAGCATCGTCAATCCACTGCAGCGCTTCATCAAGATTGGCTGTCATATTATCGCAGTAGCCCTCATTCACCTTGCGTTCAATTCGATCCGCAAAAACTTCAACGTCCAGCACCACACCTTCATTCATGGTGACGGCCATGGGCTGCGCGCCGCTCATGCCGCCCATGCCGGCGGTAAGAACAAACTTGCCCTTGAGCGAGCCGCCGAAATGCAAGTCCGCCAACGCGCCGAGCGTTTGGTAGGTACCCTGCAATATCCCCTGCGTGCCGATGTAAATCCACGAACCGGCGGTCATCTGGCCGTACATGGTGAGGCCGAGCGCATCGTAATGGGTAAAATTCTCCGGCGTGGACCAGGCGGGAACGATATTGCTATTGGCAATCAAAACACGCGGACTATACTCATGCGTTCGCAAGACACCAACGGCTTTGCCGGATTGGATTAACAGCGTTTCATCATTTTTGAGTGTTTTAAGTGAAGAGACGATCCGGTTAAACTCGCGCCAGTTTCGCGCCGCGCGTCCCGAACCGCCGTAGACGATGAGCTGATCCGGCAGCAGCGCCACTTCGGGATCGAGATTGTTTTCCAGCATGCGAAGGGCGGCTTCAGCTTCCCAGTTTTGCGCCCGCAAAATCGCGCCGCGTTGCGCCCGGATCGGTCCTGCCGGTTTTTCTTCCATATACATCGGACGTGGTGACATGGTTCCCTCTCAAGTTAATCGATAATATGGTTTTTTGTAAAAAGAATTGAGTTCGAGGATGGATATGTCTGTGTCGTTTCAACATGAATGTTTCGATTTATGGTGAGATTGTTCCTTTTTTATAACCAAAGGAGAATAGCCAACATTTCATTGATTTGAATTTCCTGCGATGATCGACGAAAATTCATCCGCGCCATGCATCAAAACGGGCGATGATACATCTCATAAAGAAAATACGAAAGGGACACATGGAACACAAATATAAACTCGCCATTATTGGCGGTGGTCCCGCAGGAATGTCGGCTGCACGGGAAGCCTCAAAATATACAAACAGTATTGCTCTTATCTCGCAGGAAAAACCGGGCGGTCGGGCGCTATGGCACAGCTTGACGCCAAGCAAAGTGTGGCTGCATGCCGCGACAAAAAACGAGCATCGAGCTGAAAAAATCCTGTCGCGGCTTGATTCGATTAAAAATTGGCAGAATGACCTGTATGCTCAGCAGCTAAACGAGGCCGGTGTTGATACCTTTTTCGGCGCTGCTTCTTTTATTGATGAGCACGTTTTAAATATAAAAGGGGATGAGGGAGATGAGCTTTCAATATTCGCTGAAAAAATCATCATTGCTGCCGGCTCGGTTCCGGTTTTTCCGGATTCACTCAAACCGGATGGCAAGCGAATTTTTGCGCCGCGATTGCTTGGCAAACTCACGGACATTCCAAAATCGATCATAATTGTCGGTGGTGGCGTAACCGGTTCGGAAATGATTTATCTCTTTCAGCAGCTCGGCGCCACGGTCACTGTGGTTACGGATATGCCAAGCCTGCTGCCGCGTGTTGATAACGAAGTATCTAATGAACTTGAAAACTGGTTTAAGGCACGCGGTGTAGAGGTTTATAAAAATGTTCGCGCCAAATCGGCGATAAATAGTGGGGAATCGGTGCGCGTTGTTTTAGGGGATGGATCGGAACTCGATGCGGATTATGCTTTTCTCGCCATCG
>CAYSNA010000434.1:0-4714 GCA_964432185.1 uncultured Cytophagia bacterium | reverse complement strand
AGCGGTTTCGCCGGTGATGGCCTGGCCCGTGGCAAAGGCCAGAACATTCTCGTTGCCAAAGTGCGGCTCGGGGAAAGCATCCGCCCAGTGTTGATCCCAGCCGGCTTGCGCCAGCGCGGACACCGTCGGTTCGAGCATGCGGGTACGCCAGTGAATGCCGAGCAAACCGCTGCACCCGTAAGCCAGTGCATCGTAGGCATCTCGACGCATGCGGCCGGCCCAAAGCTGCGGCGAGATCATGCGCGGATCATCTTCAAGCCACGGGATGGCCCATGTGGGACGATTTTTCACGTTGGCAAAATTGCGATCCACCGGCTCTTTGCCAAGCTGGCGGTTGATGGCGCTGAACGCCACATCTTTGGGCAGCACGCGATCAAATTGCGTTCTGTCCTTTGGCGGCCCAAGCACCCAGCCGCACGTCGCCAGATCAAACGGCTTGCCGACGTTCTCCAGCGCTTCATACGCCAAACGTAAATCCTGCTCGGTCCGCTCGACTTCCTCGTCCGAAATCTCACTCCAGGTCCAGCCTTCGTGCGTCCACAGCCAGTAATAATCCAGCGGATAATTTTTCTCAATCCACCTGAACATGCCCTGATAGATATCTCGAACGGTCGCGGGATCATCCGGATTTTTACCCAGGGTGATGAGCCGATCTTTCACCACTTGTGGAATCGACAGCGTCAATTCGGTTCCGACGCAGGTTTTGACGCCTAGTCGATGTGAAAAGGTAAAGGCGTCCCCGAGCAGATCACCGAACTCGTCAAACAATAAATTTCGATCCTCTGCCGTTTTTGGCCAGGGCGTGCGGTCGATCATGTAATCCGCGCCAAAATTTTCGCGCTCAAACAACTGCGCCGCGCCAAGATGAAAGTCGCTGGTGTTCATGCGCGCATACCCCCACGTGTTTGTCTGCGTGGTAAAATGACGCGCCTGCGAACTGTATCGAACCGTGCCGTCTGCGTTAATATCCTCTTCCCGGCCAATCCACACGACCGGTTCCGGGCCTTTTTCCTCACCGTAGATTGGCTGATTATCCGGATAGGTGTGCAGGGCAAAAAAGTTCATGCCCATTTTGGGGAGCTGCGCCAGTACGGCCTTGTAGTCGTCGAGATTCCACCAGTCCGGGCCTTCCGGGAAATCATGGAACGGATGAATGCCGCGCAGGTCAAACAGCGGCTTGCGCTGTTCATTTATTTTCGGCAGGCGAAGCGGAATTTTTTCATCGGGGATAACATCACCATGCAGATAAAAACGCACGCCAAGATGCTCGGCAAAACGATAGGCGCCGTAGAGAATGCCGGCCTCGTCACCAAGAATCATCAGAGCTCGATGCCCATCAATTTTTGTGGAGACGATGCGGTATTCCTGCTGATCCAATGCCGCGGCGAAATCGCCTGTGATCGGCGCGTCGGGCGGTGCAACAACAATAATGGATTTTGCCGTTTCCGGGATTTGATCACTTTTCAAAATGTCAACACGTTGATCCGTGCGTTGATAGAGATAACGCCGAATTTCCCTGGCGGCAAATTGATGCTGGTCGGAGGCGTTTTCGGGGAGAAGGATGCTGATACTTTCATTTTTGGCGCAGGCAACACATAACATACACAAAGCCGTTAACATAATGACTATCTTTGCTTTTTTCATATTTTTTCATTCCACATTTTCACAAACACAACACAAGGATACTGAGAACGAGCCGGAACATCAGTTTATAGTGCCGATCGTTAAAAAAAGACGTCGGAAAAACAAAGAGCGAAATCAATTGATTTCGCTCGTGTTTGGCAATATCTGATAATCTAAGCGCGCCGTGCCTGCAACTCGGTTTCGATCTCGCGCATTTTTTTGTTTGTCAACGGATAGAAAAACATGAATGCACCGGCCGCCAGGGCGCCGATAGCCGGATAAATGCTGATGACCATGCGGATGCCGGTGAGCGAAAACTTGGTTTGCTCGACATTGGCTTTGAAACCGTAGGCGTCCATAATCCACAACAGAATGGCGCCGCCGAGGGCCAAACCGACCTTGAGCGCAAAGAGCGACGCTGCCATCAAAAGTCCGGTAGCGCGGCGGTTAAACTTCCATTCGGCATAGTCCGCGGTGTCCGTATAAATCGTCCACTGCAGCACGGCAAGCGGTCCCATGATAAAGGAAGCGAGCATGTTAAACAGAAATAAAAGCTCAATCTGATTCGGCCCAAGGAAAAAGATAAAGCTCATAAAAATAGCGTTCAACACCATAAACACGGCATAGAGTCGGCCTCGATCCATAAAAGAGGTGAACCATTTCGTCGTCATGGTTCCGAGGATGGTGATGATGGTTCCGGTGACCATAAACGCCGAGTTGATGAGCCAGGGGATCTCCTTGCCAAAAAGCACCAGATTTTCCGTCTCGATGTAATATTTAAAATAATACATGATGGATCCATTACGCATGGCAATGAAGGTAAGCTGCATCACCGTCGCCAGCGCAATGAGCACCCACGGTTTGTTTAAAAATAATTCTTTGGCGTCGCGCAAAAACCTGGTTTGTTGTTCTTTTGGCGGCTTTACGCGTTCATTGGTGTTAAAAAATGTGATAAAAAACAAAATGACCGATAGTACAGCGACACCGAGCATAACAACGCGATAGCCCATTGCTTCATCGGCGAACCGGGCGACGATGGTCGGGATGAACACCTGAACGATAAGTCCTCCGGTAAAAGCGCCGACAAAACGGAAGGACGAAATCACGGTTCTCTCTTCCCCATTCGGCGAGATGACGCCCATGAGCGCGGCATACGGCACATTGATCGCCGTGTAAATCATGCCCATCGCCGTATAGGTAACGTAAGCGTAAACAATTTTTCCGGTGATTGGTAAATCCGGCGCCAGAAAGAGCAGCACGCTAACGGCGCCATACGGTACGGCAAACCAGAGCAGGTAGGGACGAAACTTGCCCCATTTGGTATTGGTGCGATCAGCAATCGTGCCCATGATGGGATCGTTCACCGCATCCCAAATTCGTGTCAACAACATCATCAATGCCACGGCGGTTGCGCTGATGCCAAAAACATCGGTGTAAAAATAGGCGAGGAAGAGCATTGACGTTTGAAAAATCAGATTCGATGCAACATCGCCACAGGAATAGCCAATTTTTTCTCCCAAAGGAACAACATAACCGGATTTCACGATTGTACCTCTCAACTAGTGGAATTGTCGTTTTGTGGAATGACAGTCAAATATAGCACTTTTGACATGACATCATAGAAAAAATTGGCACTGAAAAATGAGTGGGAAAGGTAATCACATCCGCCCCGGGAAAAACCCGGGACGGACATGACGACAGAAACTATACTTGATCGATTATCGCAGAAATGTCTTGAGGACATTGGGGATGTCCGTATTGTCGATATAGGCGCCGCGTACAGGATCGGTATGTGTTGCGCGCTTTTTATAGCGCGTCGCTCCGGCGCCTTTGGCCAGTACGGGAACAAGCTGATTGGTATGGCCGTCGGCATGAAATTCAACGCCCGGCATCCGTCCGGCGCCGTTGTTAGCGAGTTGCTGATAAACCGCGACAGCGCCGCCGGCGTTAGCGGCAACCATGCCGGAACCGGGACCGGTCACATAGCCGGTTTCGTGATCCGCCGTAACGATGACCAGCGTTTCCTCCCAACTGCTGTTAGCTTCAACCCACTCCACAACAGCCAACACGGTGTTTTCCATATCAACAACTTCTTCAACCATTCGCGGTCCATTGTTTCCATGACATGCCCAGTCAATGGCGCCGGCCTCAATCATCAAATAAAAACCATTTGGATTATCATCCAGAACATTGATCGCCGCTCTGGCCAGTTCCGCTAAGGTCGGAAGACCTTCGGTCAAAGGCGGGGTGAACGGTTCGGTTTGGCCATCGCCACCAGAGCGGCTCGCCTGCAACGTGGACGCCACTTGCGGAATGCCGAGCAGACGTTTCGGCGCTTCACCGGCGGCCAGCTTTTGGAAATCATCCTGAAACTCGACAAACGTCCAGGGATCGGCTTGGCCGTCGCCGTCCGCATCCGCACCGGCCGAACCTTCTTCAACCGCCATCCAGACATCCTCACTGATTTGCTTGTAATTCGGTTCAGGCAAACGGTTGTGATCGTCATCATAAAACGGATGACCACAGCCGATGATGACATCCGCGGCGCTCTGCATAATCATCTCTTCAGCGATCGCGTGGTAATTGTTTCGGCTTTCATTGTGCGCGATAAATGCCGCGGGCGTGGCGTGACTAAACGGCACGGTGGTGACCACGCCGGTCGATTTGCCCTTGTTCTCGGCCATCGAGAACACATTCGTCAGCGGTTGTTTCAAGGTATCCACACCGATGGCGCCGTTATAGGTTTTCGTGCCAGTGGCGAGCGCGGTACCGGACGCCGCCGAATCGGTTGGCTTTTGTTTCAGATAGTCAAAATCAGCTTGAACCTGTGCGGCATCATAACCATATCCACTCATCGAAAAGGTGGTAGCCGCCAATTTGACCGGAAATTTTTGCGAAGTCAAAGCATTCGGCTCACCATGCACATAGAGACTGCCGGCTTGCAATTGATTAAAACCCGCGCCATCGCCAATAATAATGATGACGTTTTTGGGTGACGTGTTTTCTGAAGCGCACGATGAGAACACAGTTACAGCGATCGCGGCCATCAGAAAAAAGACGATACGATTTTTCATGAGGAACCTTTCTCCAT
>CAYSNA010000433.1:0-4716 GCA_964432185.1 uncultured Cytophagia bacterium | reverse complement strand
CGAGCCGGCTCCGGTTCCGCTGCAATTTTCCATCAATCCAAATTATCCGAATCCATTCAACGGGCAGACAACCATTTATTACACCGTGCCGCTGGAATCGGAGATATCGATCAAAATTTATAATACGCGCGGCCAACTGATAAAAACAGTGATTGATGATGTGCATGCGCCGGGAGAATATACGGCAACATTTTCGCCGGATGTTTCGCTCGCGAGCGGCGTTTATCTCTATCAACTGCAAACGCCGTATGGCCATGTGACCCAAAAAATGACATATACGAAATAAAAATCAGGACATATATTCAGAAATTATGGAGAACACCATGTTTCGCTTCACCCTCATTTTATTTTTGTTGATTGGTTCGCTTTGTTTCGCTCAACTGCCGCACGGCGTCACCCTCGAAACCTCAAACTGGATTCCGTTCCCGCTTTCATCGTATGACGAGATGCAGGGTACGGCGCTCGATATGTCCTGGCTTTTGCAAGCACCGGCCGGACAGCACGGTTTTCTCACAGTCGATGGCGACAAGTTTGTTTTTGAGGACGGCACGCCGGCGCGTTTCTGGGGCGGCAATATATTTGGCGAAGCCAATTTCCCCGACAAAGACGAGGCGGAACGACTGGCGGATATCATTGCGCGCTCCGGCGCTAATATCATCCGCATGCATCATTTGGATGTGGTGAAACCGTGGACGGACAAGGTGGTGCAGCGCAGCTTTTTCGGCGGACAAATGCCGGAAACCACGCGCGAGATTGATTTGGAAAATCTCGATCGATTTTTTTACATGTTCCATTGTCTCAAGCAGCGCGGCATTTCTATTTTCCTCAGCCACCTGTCCTCGCGTTTTATCATGCAGGGCGATGATTTCCCCGGCGATGCCGACGGTTTTGCCGATACGGATCAGGGATTCAAAGTCGAGGGTATGTTTGATCCCTTTTTGATTCAATTACAAAAAGAGTATTTGAAAACAATTCTCACCGCAATAAATCCCTACACCGGACTGGCCATGATAGACGATCCGGCGCTGGTGTTGACCGAGATCATCAACGAAAATTCCTTGTTCTGGATTCAGCCGAATGGTTCTTTTGCCATCAAATCCACTTACTACAAAAACATGCTGCAATCCATGTTTGCGGTTTGGCTCACCAAAAAATATGGCGATGAAGAGACGCTGGTCAAAAAATGGTCGCACCAGGACAAATCCGCGCTGTTTGACGGCGAAGGTCTGGAAAACGGTTCGATCGCCATCCCGCATATTTATGTCAATGACTCGAACTGGCCGGTGAGCGATTTGCGCAAGCGCGATACCTACCAATTCCTCTATGATGTGCAGGAAAATTATTATCAGCAAATGCATTCGTTTTTGCGCGAGATCGGCTTGAAAATCCCCATTGCCGGTAGCAACCATTGGTGTTACAATGCGGCGGATATGCACGTTAATGCGCAGCTCGATTATGTAGACCGGCACGATTACTGGACGCATCCGGAAAACGAATACAATTATATCGCCGGTCAGGGCGTGCAGGCCAGGCCGATGGTGCAAGATCCCATTGGCGGTAATATTGGCGGTCTGGCGCGTCGGCGCGTCTTTGGCAAACCCTACACCATTTCCGAGTGGCACAATCCGCTGCCCAATCCCTATCGCGCCGAGGGCACGCCAATTGTCGCGGCCTATTCGAGTCTGCACGGTTGGCACCCCATGCATTACGCCTATTGGGGCGCGCGCGAGGCCGAACCGGATACGATCAATTCCTTTGAAGTGATGTTTGATCCGACGCAGATGAATCTTTTGCCGATTTCCGCATTGATGTTTCATCGTCAGGATTTTCACGAAGCGGCGGATGGCTATTTTGAGGTGCACACCCCGGCTCAAGTGATGGATCCGACGCGTGAGGTGGAACGCCATCCGCAGGTTGCACTCGTTGGCAAATATGGTTTGGCGTTTACCGACATGCCGACAGTGCCTCAACAAAACAATGTCGAGCTATTGAAAACGGCGCTGGAGGCTCAGGGTATGTATCGCAGCAGCACCGGACAAATGAGCTGGGATACCAACGCCGGTATTGTTGTGCTCAATTCGCCGCGCACCCAGGGAGTCATTGGTTTTGTCGGCGGCCAAAAGCTGCACACCGAAACGATCACATTTGACATGACAACCGAGTTTGGCGTCGTTATCACGTCATCGTTGTCGGATAAAACACTTGCCAAATCGGAGCGCATTCTGGTCTCCACCTCCGGCGATGCCCGCTATTCCAATATTCAGATGGCGAAAGATTTTAGCATTATCGAAAAGACCGGTACGTTTCCGTTTCTAATGCAGCCGATTGAAGGCACGATCACGATAAAATCAGATTCGGAAATCAAGGTTTATGGATTAAACGCTGGTGGACAAAGGGTGTTCAGTATAGATGTCAAAAAAGTTGGCGATGGTTATGCATTCGAGCTCACGTCCGACAATCAATCGATGCATTATGAAATTTTGAAATAAGATCAAGGCGTGCAAACTCTCGCATAAACACTCTCACGTTGGTCAGGAAGAATAGGACATCGTACATATGAAAGTCCATGTTATCATCAATCCGGCGGCAGGCAGCGAAGAACCGGTGCTGTTTCAGATGAATTCTTTTTTTCGCCAGCACGATATTGATTACCAGGTATCGGTCACCACGTTGAAGCGCAGCGCCGAGGAACTGGCGCGGCAGGTCCTGCAGGAGCACCCGGACGCGATCATTGGTTATGGCGGTGACGGCACCATGATGAGCATCGCCAATGCCGTGCAGAACACGGAGACGCCGCTGTTGATTGTGCCAGGCGGTACGGCCAACGTTCTGGCGCAGGAATTGAATATCCCGCCGTCCATTCCAAAGGCGCTGTCGCTGCTGCTGCCGGAATTTGGGCGAGTGGAAAACATGGATACCGGCTTTTACAATAATTCGCATTTTTTGGCCAATCTTGGAGTTGGCATTCCGGCGCATTGGGCCAAAAACGCCACGCGTGAGCTGAAGAACCGCTACGGTCTTATGGCTTATATCGTGGGCGGCGTCAAAGCCGCGTTAAAAGCCAGGTCGGCGGATTATACTTTGACGCTGGATGGTGAAACCGTCAAAACGCAGGGTTTGATGTGTATGATCGCCAACATCGGCGCCACCGGCTTTCGCGGTTTGCGGTTGTCAAAACATATCAGCGCCAACGACGGCCTGCTGGATGTGGTCGTGCTGAAATTGAAACTGTATGAAAATTTCCTCGATACCTCTGAGGAATTGTGGTATTCCTTTAAAGAGAATCGCAATTTGCTCTTTGAACATTATCGAGCCAAGCAAATCGTCATCGAGGCGCATCCGGCGCAACCGGTTAATGTGGACGGCGAGATGGCGGATGAGACGCCGGTTCACGTCAACGTGGTGCCCGCAGCGTTAAAAGTGTATTGTCCCACAAAAAAAGGCCTGTCCTTGTGGGACAGGATTGTCAACTCGTTGAGCCCATAAAATCTTGAGCCGATCAAAAGCAGTGTGCTCGCGCAACCCGTTAAAAAAACGATGAGTTTAATGAATAACATCAAAAACATTTTTAAATCCTTTCGCCAGGTGATTCGAAATCAGAGCCACAACTACTGGCGAAGCCTTCCGGCGAAATCATACGCAAAATTTCTTTTCGCCATTTTTTTAATATTTTCGGGTATTGGATATTTAAATGATATTATGGCCGGAGGATATTTTTCAAGCTGGCAAATTGCCGGACATGTTGTGCTCTCTGGTTTAATAGCCATTGTCTGGGTTTATAGCTTTACGCATAATTTTAAATTTCTGCCTTTTGCGATATTACTTTTTTTGGGCCGGTTTATGTATTCGCCGTCCTCGCCTCCAGCTCCGTCATCGTATGACGCGCAAGAACGCCTGGTGTTCGACTCGATTGGCATTTTACTGCACCTGATGGTGGGGTACATCTTTCTCATTCAATTCATCATGAATGAAGGAATGCAGCACATAAAACTCAGAACAGAAATGAAGCTCGCCAAAGACCTGCACGATATTCTTGTGCCGGTCATTCATTTAAAAAATGACACTTATGAAGTTTATGGAAAAGCCATACCCACGGATGATGTTGGCGGTGATTTGATTGATATCACGGAAGACGATCAATCACTAACATGTTATATTGCCGATGTGTCCGGACACGGCGTGGCCGCCGGATTGTTGATGGGCATGTTCAAAACATCATTCCACACCAATTTGCAGGATAATTCTTCAATCGCTGATATCCTGAGCAGATG
Source organism: uncultured Cytophagia bacterium (assembly GCA_964432185.1). Lineage (GTDB taxonomy): Bacteria > Zhuqueibacterota > Zhuqueibacteria > Residuimicrobiales > Krinioviventaceae > Kriniovivens. The sequence goes on along the minus strand of CAYSNA010000433.1, from coordinate 445 downwards.
TAATTCTGTTTTATTTAATCTTAAAAAGCGCTCCATGTTTATCACCTGCGCCTGTATGCGGTTTTTTGCTGACGAATCGGCCGAATATTCGGTTGCCGGTCATCTGCCGATTCTTCATTACAGCGCAAAAGAGGCGAGCATTAATCATCTCCACATCAAACAAATACCGATTACGGCGAAACCGGACTATAACTATGTCTCGAAAAAGGTTAAAATTAATTCGGGCGATCTTTTCGTTTTGCTCACCGATGGACTCGTTGAAGTCGGCACTTTAAAAACCGACGAGTTTGGTATGGAACGAATTGAAAAATTGTTGGTTGAAAATGTCAATTTACCGCTTGAGGATCTTTTTGAAAAAATAATTTCTGAAATCAATAACTATGGCAGGCAGCGCGATGACCAGACACTCCTTTTAATAAGACGTTTGTAAGCGCTTGGTCAAACC
>CAYSNA010000432.1:0-4717 GCA_964432185.1 uncultured Cytophagia bacterium | reverse complement strand
AATGTTCGCTCGAAGGCGCTGGTTCGTCAGTACGTTTGGCTCGAGTGTACTATCGTGAGAATGAAGAGGATCAGTATAAATTCGTGTTTATGCGCGAAACGGATAATCGCTGGATCGGCACCATTCCGGCAACTCAAGTTCGTGGCCGACGCCTGCAATATTTCATTGCCATCCGTTTGCAGGATGAACGCGTGTTAACCTTTCCGGAAAAAAGCGGCGAGTTTGTCCCGGAAGAAATTACGTTGACGCAAAGACCAAACAGGCCTCTGACAGCAGTTTCAAGCGAGGCATACCAGATACTCTCACCGCTGCCGGATCAAATTGCTAAACCAAACAGCGCGTTTATTGCCGCCGCCGTTGTGCCGGAAATTGTCGATATCGATTCCGTCACGCTGCTGCTGAACGGACGCGATGTTTCAGCATTTGTCACCCGATCAGAATATGTCCTAACCTATATGCCGGAAAATCTGTCAACCGGTACGCATCGTGTGACACTGTCCGGCAAAGACAAATCGGGAAAAGAGCTCAAGCCCATTCAGGTGTTATTTTTTGTTCGCGACGAAATTGAAACGCAGCAAAGGCGGCTCAATTATACCGGTCGTGTTTTCACAGAAGGGCGCTACGAAAGGATTTACGAGGACGATCAATCGTTTGTCATGGGCGGCGCCGAGTTCAACGGTAACTATGGCGCCCTCAATGTTCGTAGCCGCGTCTTTTTAACGTCGCTCGAAGATAACCGCTATCAACCGCGAAACCGATTTTCTTTTGCCGTGGAGCACGACTATTTTTCATTCGAAGCCGGTGATATTTATCCGCGCTATAATGATTTGATCATTTGGGGAAAGCGCGTTCGTGGTTTGGCTGGAAGCCTGCGCCTGGGACCGTTTGAAATGGCTGCTGTATTTGGCCAAACCTATCGCGGCGTTGACGGAAAAACATCCATGTCCAACGGTATCGAAATGCAATCCGGCGGCACGTTTCAACAAAACTTGATCGGTATTCGTCCCGGATTCAATTATAACGAAAAGCTCAAATTCGGCCTAAGCGTGTTAAAAATTAAGGACGATACCGAATCCATAAAAATCGGTTTTAATCCCAAAGATAATGTCGTGATTGGACCGGATTTTATCATGTCGCTCGACAAAGGTCGAATTGAACTTCGCGCCTATGCCGCATACAGCATCATCACCAATAACGCCGACATCGGCGTCTTTTCCAAAGCAGATATTAACAGCATGTTTTCCAGCAAGGTCAAGGTACCGTTCAATCCGGCATCTTTTGACAAAATTTTCATCATCAACGACTCGACGGTGCCGCTCAATCCGCTAAAATTTACCTCCGGGGCCTATGATGTGAGTTTAAAACTGAATTATTTTAGAAATCTGCTGCGTTTCGGCTATAAAAAGATTGGCTCGGATTATTTCTCACTGGCCAATTCGTGGCTGCGCAAGGATATTCGCGGCTTTTTCGTCTCGGATCGTATTCGCCTCTTTCAAAATAAATTTTATATGACACTCGGCGTTGAACGATATACGGATAATTTTTCCGAGGACGGAACAAAACCGGCCGTGGACTTGAATGCCCTGAATGCGGCGCTCTCCTATTATCCGGGAAAAGGCTTGCCGAGTGTGACGATCAATGTGCGCGATTATAGCCGGATCAACGGCATAACGGACGTCAAGATTGACAGCATCCTGTTTAATCAAACCGTGCAAACCGACACCACGGATATACGCGAGGACTCGCGCCAGCGCGATATTAATGTCCAGCTTGGTTATCAGATCAATTTTCTCAATGCTGATCATTATTTTACTCTTGGTTTTGTCATGGCCGTCAAGAACGATAATTTTGCCGGCAGCCGACTACCCGGCTATTTCTCGCAAGAGATGAATTCAAACGTCAATATGCTGAGCTGGTCATCAAAATTTGAAATCCCCTTGCGAACAACGCTCAGCTTTTCGACGAATAACAATGTGTTGGGGGATGGCCTGTCGGATTTCAAATACAATGCATTCGGTCTCTTCGGCGAGTACAAATTTTTCAACAACAAGCTGTCAACCTACGGTGAGTATCGGTACATACAAACTGACGGCACGAGTTTTTCGGGCGAACTTGTGGATGCGCGTCGAAATCACATCCGGGCCGGTGCGGCGGTTTTTCTTCCGGCTCAACAAACAATTACGCTGGAAACCTTTTTCATCACATTTTTGTCAAACGAGACAAGCTCGTCTGTCACATCATCCTATACAGATAACATCATTAGATTACGATATGAGAAATTCTTCTAAACTATGAAACCAAAATCCAGGTTGTTAAAAATCAGGCTACTTGTTGCACTTGCACTCATTATTGGTTCAGTTTTTCTGGCGCGTATCTTTAACCTGTTCCCCGCTGTCGAATCGTTGCAGTTTAAAGCGGTTGATTCATTTTTCAAACTTCGGGGCACAATTCAACCCGTGGATACTTCAATCGTCGTGGTCGGCATTGATGATGCCACGTTTAACAGCCTTGACGCCAAATGGCCGTTTCCGGGCAGCTATTACGGCCATTTTGTTCGCAATCTCACCCGCGCCGGCGCGCGCGCCATCATTTTTGATATCGAATTTTTTGAAGCTAACGCCGCGCATCCCGAAGAAGATTTTAATTTCAGTGATGCGATTCGCGAAGCCCGCAATGTCATTCTCGCAGGAAAGATGTTGTACCAAACCGGCAAATATGGTGTGCAGTTTGATGAACTGCTGCGGCCAAACGCCTGGTTTCTCGAAGATGCGGTATCCTGGGGCACGGTTAACTCGATCGAGGATCCGGACGGTTTTATCCGGCAGTACGTCCTGTTTCAGGAGTATCGCGGCGATGTCTATTACCCGTTGGCCATTGAGGCGTATAAATTTTTGGAACATCCGACCATTCCGGTGGAAGCCAATCGAACTGGCAGTGAATTTATTTTGGGCGAGCGCCGTATCCCCAAAATTGAAGCCAATACGATGATGATCAATTACGCTGGGCCGCCGGAGGAGACGTTCCGCACCTATTCGTTCTCCAGCATTCTCGATGATGCCGACTTTGATCTGAAAGAAGGCGAAGATACGGACATCTTTGAAAATCATTTGACCTGGGAAACGTTCAAAGATAAAATCGTATTTGTCGGCGCCTTTGCCGAAGATTTGCAGGACACGAAATTTACACCGTTTTATTCGCACAAAGGCGATCGCAATAAAATGGCCGGTGTTGAGACGCATGCGCACGCGTTGAGCACCATCCTGCGCGGGAATTTTCTCAAAAAGATCGATCCGATTGTCGAATATCTGCTGCTCTTTTTTATGGTGACAATCGCTACCCTCGGCATTCTCTATCTCAAACCATACCAGGCGACAATCCTCATTATCGCCGAACTTGTTGCTCTTCGCCTTGGCGGTTATTACGCCTTTTTGTATCGAGGTGAAATTGTCGACATCACCACGCCGATGATCGGTCTACTGCTCAGTTATATCAGTGGCCTGGTTTATATCATCATCGTAGAACAACGCGACAAGGCGCGCATCCGTAAAATTTTTGTGCACTATATGTCGCCGGATATTGTCAAGGAGATGATTGATTCGGGCAGCTTTCCCGAGTTTGGCGGTGAGCGGCGAGAGCTCACCGTGCTGTTTTCCGACATTCGCAAATTTTCCGCGTTTTCCGAAAAGCACGAACCGGAATATGTGGTCCATCGATTGTCGGAATATCTCAGCGCCATGGTTGACGTTATTTTCAACAACAGAGGCACATTGGACAAATTTGTCGGCGACGCCATTATGGCGCTTTTTGGCGCGCCCTACAGTTACCCGGAACATGCCGAATATGCGTGCCGCGCCGCCCTTGAGATGATGGCGCAACTGGATCGTCTTAAAGGAGAATCTGCCAATGAGGAAAATGGCGAGGACTTTGATATCGGCATCGGTATAAATTCGGGCGCTGCCCTGGTCGGCAACCTGGGTTCGCAAAAGATATTTGATTATACGGCCATTGGCAACGAGGTCAATCTCGGCGCGCGTCTCGAAGGGGCGAATAAAATTTACGGGACGTCCATTCTCATTAGTGAGAATACCTATAATCAGGTTAAAGACAAAGTCATTGCAAGAGAAATTGATTATATTCGCGTTGTCGGCATTCAAAAACCGTTGCGCATTTACGAATTGCTGTCCATCTCGCAATTGTCCGATATGAAAGAGGAATTGTTAATCCACACCTTTGCCGACGGATTGCAGGCCTATCGGCATCATCGCTGGGGTGATGCGTTGAAAATCTTTCGCCGAATTCTTAACAGTTATCCCGACGGCCCTTCGGAATTTTATACAAAACGTTGTCTGGACTTTCTGGAGCACCCACCCGATCAGGATTGGGACGGCGTGCACGACTTGAAGCAAAAGTAGCAAAATCGACTTGAATATTTTGCCGCGAACCACGGGCGTGACGCCGCTGTTTCAGCCGGCACCCCTTTCAGCAAAAAGTGTAAGACATAAAAAAAGCCGCTCTGTCGAAGCGGCTTTTTTTGTTGATATTGCTCAATTTTTTATTGAATGCGTGAGAGCCATTGCTGGGCTTTCGGCACATATTCGCTATCAGGATAATTGGCGACGACTTTTTCAAACCAGGCGACAGCTTCTGATTTTTGACCCAGTTTTTGATAGCATCGTCCCAACATAAGAGTGGCGTCATCCAGCTTGTATGAATTGGG
>CAYSNA010000431.1:3787-4735 GCA_964432185.1 uncultured Cytophagia bacterium | reverse complement strand
CAGGGCCGCATCATCGGCGAGATAAACGATGCGGAAATCCCAATCGCGGCCATAGAAGTATTCCTGCTTGCGCAAAAAAACCGCACCAAAGGCGTGGAACGTTTGGATGGTCATCCGCTCGGCTTGCTCAGCGCCAACGAGGTTTTCAAGGCGTTCGCGCATCTCCGCCGCCGCTTTGGTGGTAAAAGTGATGGCGAGAATATCCTCCGGATTGGCATCGCCATTGTGCAGGAGCGAGGCCAGACGATGGGTGAGCGTGCGCGTTTTGCCCGTGCCCGGCCCGGCTTTGATAATCAGTGAGCCGCGAAAATCAACCGCTTTCTGCTGTTCAGCATTCAGGCCATATTCAGCATTTTTTTCCTTCACCGTCGAGACGGTCTCAGCCGGTTCTAATTTTTTCGTCGGTGAAACGGGCTCTTCTTTTTTGATATCGGGAAGCGCGAACAACGTATCCTGTTGTTTCAGTTTTTCCTTTTCGCCCTCCTGAAAAACGTGGATGATGCCATACTCGCCATCATAACCGGGAACGGGATGGATGTCGCCGTTCCGCATTCGTTTGATCGCCTCGGCAATCAGAGCGCCGGCCTCGGACTGAATATGACTAATCGGCAAGTTCATCAAAATGTCAAGTTCGGAGCCGAGGTTTTTCAATAGGTGAAAATAAAGCTCCTGCGCGCGTTTGGCATTTGGTCCGACGCCGGCGACTTCGCCAAGCACCTCAGGAAGCGGGATCAAACTTTTGAACGGCTTGGCGCCAGCCGGACGAAATCCTTCCTCACGATCGGCGAGCTCCTCTACGCGATAACTGACGCCCAGCACGGCCGGTTTGCCGCACACGGGACAACGTCCGTTGTTCGCCATGGTCTCCGCCGGCTTTGTGCGCGAGCTGCACTTGCGGTGGCCATCCATATGATACTTGCCCTCTTCCGGGAAAAATTCAATCGTACC
>CAYSNA010000431.1:0-3777 GCA_964432185.1 uncultured Cytophagia bacterium | reverse complement strand
GCTGTCTCTGTTTTTCAGCGCCTTGAACAGAGCATTATAATTCAAATCCGTTTGGAAGAGATTCGCCTCTCGCGCCAGCTTGGCCGGTGAATGCGCGTCCGAGTTGGAGACGAGCACATACGGATCAAGCATGGACAGCCGCCAGTTCATCGGCGGGTCGCTCGACAGACCGGTTTCCAGCGCAAAGATGTGCGGCGTCAGATCTTCGAAACATTCTTCAATCGTGTCAAATCCGGATTTTGAGCCAAAAATCGAAAACCACGGCGTCCAGATATGCGCGGGGATGAACTGCGCGTTGTCATCGGTTTCGAGGGTAATTTCCAAAAGATCGCGCGTATCGAGTCCAAGGATCGGCCGGCCATCCGAATGAATGTTGCCGATGCGGTCGAGTGTCGCCTGGAATTTTTCCACCGCATCCAGCGACGGCATAAACACGACGCTGTGAACTTTGCGGACCTTGTCATTTTTTTTATAAATGGTGCTGACTTCACCGGAGAGAATAAAAAAAACATCGGACTCGCACGATCCCGGCACTTCATGTTGGATGGTTTTTCGATATTCATCTTTGAGTGTATAAAGACCCTGTTCACTCTCAACCAGCTTTTCACGCATTTCGGCTAACCACTTGGGATGCGTAATATCGCCGGTAGCAATGACCTGCAATCCCTTGATCTGGCCCCATTTGGTTAAATGTTCAAGATTGAGCTGCTTACTGGTGGCGCGGGAGTAATAAGAGTGTATGTGAAGATCAGCGTAATAATTCATGGGCACTTTCGATTTCCTGGCTTTATTTGGGGGCACGGATTTTCACGGATGAAACGGATTAATACATATTCAACTTGTTTGATTGACAAATCCCAGCACGAACTCTAAACCGTTTTAATCTGTAGTGTCCGTTAAATTCGTGTTCCATTCATAAAATATCAGATAGTAAAATTTTTAGAAAATGATAATGCGTGATTTCAGCTTTTGTTCTTTGCCATTTCGACAATGATATCAAAATGATTTTTTTCAACCGGCTGCACGGAGAGCCGCATGCCGCGTTTGATGACCAGTAAACCATCCAGCGCCGGATTTTCTTTCAATTCATCCAAGCTGACCAGTTTTTCAAATTTTTCGACAAACTCAATATCGACCATAAACCAGCGCGGATTCTCCGGCGTGGATTTGGGATCGAAATAATGACTTTGAGCATCCCAGGAAAAAAAATCAGGATACGCTTCTTTGCAAACGCGGCCAAGACCGGCGACGCTGGGAGGAGTGGCGTTTGAGTGATAAAAAAGAACCAGGTCGCCGATTTTCATCTCATCCCGCATATAATTTCGTGCCTGATAATTTCGCACGCCCTCCCAATGCGTTGCGCCCTTACGCTGCAAATCATCAATCGAGAAGACATCGGGTTCGGTTTTCATTAACCAATAGTTCATTCGATCTCCTAAAACTGCAGCTCCAATCCAATCGGGCAATGATCGGAGCCCATCACATCTTTTAGAATATAAGCATCCGTGACATGCTCAACCAGGTCGTCAGTGACGAAAAAATAATCAATGCGCCAGCCGATGTTTCGTTCCCGCGCATTTAAACGATAGGTCCACCAGGTGTAATGATCCGGTTCATCGGGATGGCGTTCGCGGAAAACATCCACATAACCGTGGTCAATAAATTTATCAATCCACGCCCGTTCAATCGGCAGGAAACCGGAGGTCTTTTCGTTCGACTTGGGATTGCGCAGATCGATTTCTTTGTGCGCGGTGTTGACATCACCGCAGATGATCAATTTTTTGCCATTCTTACGCAATGCATTACAGTAGTCAAGCGTGGTTTCATAAAAGTCCATTTTGTACTGCAGACGGCCATGATCTCGCTGGCCGTTGGGGAAATAGATGTTCAACACCGTAAACTCGGGAAATTCCGACACGATGACGCGGCCCTCGTTGTCAAATCGTTCTATGCCAACTCCCCTTGTTGACGATATCGGCGGATTTTTTGCAATAGTGACGACGCCGCTGTAGCCATTTTTCTCAGCTGCATGCCAGGTTAGGTGATGCGAATCAAGAAAGTGCACATCGGATTCAACTTGCTCATGCAACGCCTTCACTTCCTGGAGCGCCACCACGTCCGCATCCGTCGTCTTAAACCACTCCACAAAACCGTTGCGCATTGCCGCGCGAATGCCGTTAACATTCCATGATATCAATTTGTAGGATTTTGACATTCCGTTACTCTTTAAGGCGATTATCACGTTTGAGCCGTCAAAGCCAAACTGAATAAAAAAAGGCGGACAAAGTATCCGCCTCATTCGTTTCTGATGTGAGGAGGTGCGAGATTTTCTTCGGGTCCTCCCCCTGAGCTCTCAATGTGGTAATGTTATTTCTTCGGCAGGATTTTGTACATTCCCGTACCGCATACTGAACATTTACCTTTCATGGCAGGACGACCATTTTTCATCGTCACTTTTTCTTCATCTTTCATTTCGCGTTTTTCTTTGCATTTAACGCAATATCCGATTTCGGCCATGGTTACACCTCCTATGTTAGAGACCTGGTTGTTTTTGGTGGTCCTTGTTTATTATACTACCTGATTTTCCAAAATGAAAGTAAAATTTTCACTATTTTTCAAAAAGTTCACCCGGTGCTAAAAGGGCCAGATTGTCAGTCCGAGGGAGAACAGCCAGCCGCCAACACTCATTGCTTCGTAGCTGGCGCGTCCTCTTGAACCGCCTGATGAAATCTCCATTTCAAAAAACGCTGTCATTCGATCCCATATCAAATAATCGACACCAATTTCGAGATAAAAGCCGGTGCCGCCGGACTTGTTATTTCCGTTCTCTCCAAATGTTTTAAATATGGAGAGTGGTTCTTTTTCCTGCACATTATAAAATCCGAGGCCAAAACCGTAGTAGGAGCCCCACTTGTTTTCAATTTGCGGATGGATACGCAAACCAAGTTTATACCATTCCTCCTGCCACCGGGCATTTTTCAAATCCAGACCAGTGGGCTCGTGTATGCCGTTTTTGCCGTCTTTCGCAAACGTTCCGTATTTGAGCGTAATGTAATGCGCACCAAAAGCTCTCACACCGGCAAAAGCGCCGCCACTTCCACCCCAGCGATCCGAGTAAATATCTTCAAAGTTATGAATGGACACCCGAAAATATGAGGCCTGGCCGCCAATCATCGTTCGTGGCAGAACGGTTGGCTTGTAGATTTCATCAACCCACTGAGCGTAAAGGAGCACTGGCATTAAAAGAATAAACAGCAGTTTTTTCATAATTAGTCCTGTTGATGACTGAATCTCTGCGTAAAAGGCAGCAGAATAAATCTGAAAATCAATGGCGATAACCAGACGCCTGCTGCATTGGCCAGCATATCATAAAAGGTAAAATAGCGACCGGGTATGAGTCCTTGAATCGACTCGTCGACAATAGCGAACAAGGTGCCTGAAACTATTACCAGTTTAACGGCACCAGAGAGGTCATTTATTTCATATCGATTGAGCATTCTTAGCATCAGAATGCCCCACAGCAGAAACACAGCGATATGCGCCACTTTATCTTCGGCGTTTATCCCTAAATCCGGGATTTCGACTTTGGGGTACCAGGTGAGGAAAAGAATGATTAGCGTCCAGAGAAAAAAGGGCAAACGCCATTTTAGAAATTTCAATCGTGCTCCTGTACATGTAAAAGTGCAAAAGGAATGTGTCTCATAATATCACCGGCGATGAGCCCGTAGTTCAGTTTTTTGAACGCCAGGTCTCCGGCCAGGCCGTGAAGAAAAACAG
>CAYSNA010000430.1:0-4744 GCA_964432185.1 uncultured Cytophagia bacterium | reverse complement strand
TCCTGGAGACGAAGCTCAATCGGATCACTGCCAAAAGAGACATGCGGGCCGGCAAGAGCAACAAGACGAATCATGTCGCCGCGATTTTCTTTGATAATAAAGGTCACTTCGGGATCGTCGATGAGCACCGACGCCCCATCCAAATACTTGCCCTTGATCACGAGCGACAAGCTGTCCGTTGGATGAATCGTGCGCACCGGTGACATGTAATACATTTTCGGCGCCGGTCGGCTCACCAGCATGCCGCGCCAGCGGGCCGGGCGATCCACTTCATTGAGGGTGAAAAGATGCTGGTTCAAAGCCGAGTTATTATTGTCGTCATTCAATTTAATGATGGCCTCGCAGGTGCTGTCATTCACCACGCGAATGATCGGAAAACGATCGCCTTCAATATTGACCTCGTAAGAGTTTTGCCGATTTAACCGCCAGCCGTCGCGCGTATCCACTGTAAACATGGTATGTACTTTTTTGCTGCGAAAAATGGAATGCGCATCGATAGGCTGCGCTGTGGCGGCCGACAGTGGCGTTGTGCGGGCGCTAAAATAGGCCGATGTATCCGCCTGGCCATCCGGATTGGTGAGGACAAGACGGTAACTTTTACTCTGCTCAAGAGACGGCAAAGTCACGCTGACATTTAGTTTATTCGGCGATAAAAACGTGCTGTGAACGTAACCATCCGCCGGAACAATATCTGCCTTGATGCCTTTGGAAAAACCCGTCCCCTGCACCTCAAATTCTTTGGCCTGGCCGTCGGCAACAAAACCGCGAATGGTGCTGATGATTCTGGGTGGCGTGGCGCCGAAAAGATAAATCGCTCCATAGCCCTCCATGGAAAATTTATTTTTTATGCGGAATGTTTTTGCGCCCAGCTCGATATTTTGATCGCTGATCTCCAAGCCAACCGAAAGTTCATAAGGCGGATTGTCCGTTCGCCAGCCCGGTTCGTTTAGAACCTGAATGAGCGGATCATCAAAAACAATGTCGCTGGTTTTGAACAGCCCCATACCGCGAATCAGCATGCCGGTAATAGTCTTTTTGGCCGATGACAATTTGAGGGAATCGCCGGATGCGTCGCTGCCGGCACGAATAGTGATCGATTCGACCTGTGGCACGTTGTTATACCAGACATCAAGCGAAACCCGGCCTTTTTGCTGCCGGGATGAATCCACCAGCGCAAACGAATAGGACTGGAAATCGACAAATGCCGAATCAAAATAAAAAGTGATGAGCAGCTCGTGTGTGTTCATCGAATCGATCTGCACAATGGACAAGCCGCGCGGTTTGCGTAGAAATAACGCGGTATCGCTTTCCGAGGCACGCAAGTCCAGCGAATAGATCGACCGTGTGATCGTTCTGTCTTCGCCCAAAGTCGCCAATCGAATAGGATCAATTTGGAATTGCGGCACATCCGCATAAAGACAAAAAGCAAAGGATAAAAATATCGTCAACGTAATTAAAAATCGCATCTCCTCTCCGCTGGAATCATGTTCACTAATCCGCACAAGAAACGATAATTTTACGAAATTGCCGGTGAAAAAACAAAACTCAAATAGGTGCAACGTGGAAACTGACAAAAAATTACATTCACTTTTCTCTGGTCAACAGCAGCAGCATGTCCGTGTATGCCGGCGACAAAATGTGCAGTTGTCCGTTTTGTTGCTCGACGCGCGCCTCTTTATACTCATTGTTCACCGGATCAAACCACTGACCGGAATACGTATAGCCATGTGGATTAAACAGCTTGATGGTGTTTTTTTGTGGTGTATAGGCGATGATGGACTCGTCATTATCGGTTTTGGCGACCGAAATAAAATGACTAAAATGAGCGTCTCCGGGTTGTTCAACAAGTAGATCGAGCGCCGGTTTGTAACGCCACCATTCGAGCGATTGAATAAATTGCGACAAATAGCCGATTTGCTGACTGCCGGGAAAATCGAGAGATTTTTGCCACGACGTGACGCCGCCAGAATCGTTGTGATTCAGGATGCGTTCACCCTCGTACACCCACGGCCAGATGCCGTTGGCGCCATAGGTGATGCCGGCCATAGGCGTGGCGAGCAAACTCCAATAGGAGGCGTTTCGAACATCCGTGGCCGTGATTCGAAAACCAATTTCTTCATAATTGGGCTCAAGATTGATGATCGGCCGCGCCGGTAATTTATCCCACTGCTGCGCCATTGGTCCTTTATTGATCCAGTCCACTGTGACCTGCTGATTGCTGTGGCTCGATTGATAGCCGACGATATCAAGCCAGTCTTCATCGGCATACTCCTGCCCGATCCACGAACGGCCGTGCGGATGCTGCGCCACGATGCCCGGATGCTCCTGAGCAAAAACGCCGCGCCCGATGTTTTTCCAGCGCTGTTCATATTCATTCACATATCGGCCATCGCCGCCCAAAATCCAGATGACATGATAACCGCCAAAACGCGCCACCATATATTTGGCCAGCAGAATCGCCTCGTCTTGCGGCAAATAATAGCCAGGACTCAAATGTCGACCAGCACCGCCGGGCAGCGCCCACAACAGCACCGGCGCCGCGACCAGTCCATACTCGTTGATGCGTTTGATTTTGCCATCCATACGTTTGAAAAAGTCGATATTCATCTCGATGCGGCCGCTGCCGGTGAACGCCACGCGGCCATCTCGATCCGCCTCGCACCCGCGCCATTGGGTGGTGACAAATTGAATGACGTTATAGTGAAAATCAACGCGATGTTGCAGGTAATAATCCCATTCGTCCTCGTTTGAACGCAACGCCCCATTCCATGCCGTACACGCGACGTAAAAAAACGGCGTGCCATCCGCATAAGTCAGATGGTATTCGCCTTTCGGGCGCGTGATCACACCGTGCTTGTAAATGTCGAGCTCGCTGCTGTTGGGAAAGCAGTCAAAAACCCCGGCGACTTTATTCAAGCCGTAATTTTGATCATCCGAACAAAACGAGGTGAATGTCCAGCGACCCAATTCATCGGGACAAAAACGCACTTTCCAGGTTGTGCCGCCATCCCAAAAGCCGTTTATTTTTTTCACTCGGCCACTTTCAGACGTAAACTCGATGTGAAACTCTTTGACATCGTACAGCGGATTGACATATTCTTTTGAACTGACAAACGAAAATTCGAAAACATCCCACAGCGGGACCTCAAATGCGGCACATAATCCGCCCATAAACAAAAGACATACGACAACATACTTCATGTTCATCTCCTTAAAATTGAAGCACGTGCGGAATATAAGAATCACAAAAAGAGTTTTTAACGTCCAATTCACCATAATTTAAAATAACGGAGGTCATTCATGGATGTGTCAGCGATCAATTATCTGGCGGTTTTGGTAGCGGCGGTGTCGAGTTTTGTCGTCGGGAGCTTATGGTACTCGCCGCTGCTGTTTGGCAACGTCTGGCAGCGTGAAGCGAAATTGTCGGACGACGAGATTAAAAATTCAAACATGGTCAAAATTTTCGGACTCACGTTTGTCCTCTCCCTGTTCATTTCGTTTAACCTGGCCGCGTTTTTAGGGCCGGACTCGACGCTTACTTTTGGATTATGTGCAGGCGCCGCCGCCGGTATCGGCTGGGTGGCGACGGCTCTGGGCATTCTTTATTTGTTTGAAAAACGCTCGCTCAGATTATGGTTGATCAACGCCGGATATCATGCGGTGACATTTACACTCATGGGCGGAATACTCGGTCTGTGGCATTAAGAAAAACGGGACAAATCGTCCCGTTTATTATGCTCTTCTCACCTCATCGCGATACGGCGGATGCGCCCAGCACAAGGCGTGCGGACCGGCATACGGTTTCAAACGTTGCTCCAGATAGCCCCATTGCCGTGGCACACTGGATGGTTTATACTTCATAACAATAGAAGCATTTTGATCGAGAAGCGGCTGACCAACATGTCCGATGACCGCGCCGGCCACACCCTCGCGGTCGAGCGCCCAGTCGATCAGTTCTTCCGGCGTTGTGCCGTTTTTGCCGACGACATCGCGCATCACCTTCATGGCAAAAATGCCCATGTTCTTTTTGATGGCCTCTGGGACCGTGATCGTTTCGTAATCGCCATAGGTCGTTGGATTAATGGCGAGCATACAGACATCAAAATCAAATGTTTTGATGACATCGCGCGATTTGGTCGCGCTGTTCATGCTTGAAAAACCGATATTTTTGATCACGCCCTGCTGTTTGAGCTTGACCAATTCGTCATAAAATTGGCCGACTTTGGTCAGCGAATCATTATTATTTATCGCATGCATCATGTAGACATCGAGGTAATCAGTTTTCAGATTTTTCAGCGTCGTCTCCAGTTCGGATTTCATATAGTCGGGATTTTGGCGATTATTTTCATCCGAACCGCCGTTGAATTTTGACGTCATATAAACCTGCTCGCGAATGGGCGTCAATATTTCAGCATAACGTTCTTCACTACCCCCATAGGACAGGGCCGTATCAAAATAATTGATGCCCAAGACCAGCGCGCGTTCGAGCAGCGGTTCCCAGACGCCGTTCGCATTCGCCATAAATTGGGAGCCGCCGCCAAACGACAGCATGGACACTTCCATACCGGTTTTGCCGAGAATTCGGCGCGGCAGCAGATCCGCGCCATAGCCGGGGCGGGCATTGGGCAATCCGGCATCGCCGCTGCCAACCGGGAACTTGCTGCTTGTTTTATCATCCGAAGGCTCGGTGCTGTTTTTGGCGCACGAGGCGATGGTCAAGCCGCCGGCCAGCGCGGTGTGCACC
>CAYSNA010000429.1:0-4767 GCA_964432185.1 uncultured Cytophagia bacterium | reverse complement strand
TCTTTGCCGGAGACCTGTTCGCACAGGTCGCGAAACTGTTCCGTGTTTATAGTTTTGAATTTATAATCGTTGTAATAGATTTTCAAAAAATCGAAAAACACCTCATCGCCCATCACATGCCGCAGCATATGCAGCACCCAGGCCGCTTTGGCGTAGGTCGTAGAGTAAACAAAAATATTGTCCGTCAGTGGATTTTCGATATAGATGGAGCCGGTTCCTTTATAGGCTTTGGCCGCCATGTCCTGGTGCAGCGCGGCCTCGCCATATTGCGACTCCCACCATAACGCCTCGGCATAGGTGGCGAATCCTTCGTTGAGCCAGATGTGATGAAAATCTGCGCAGGTCACCATGTCGCCCCACCACTGATGCGCCAGTTCGTGCGCAATCAGGTCTTCACTAAAACCGCGCAAACTGGTGATGGTTTGATGTTCCATGCCGCCGCCCCGTAAAAACTGCGCGTGACCATATTTTTCCTCGATAAACGGATACTCGCCGAAAATATCCGAAAACGCTTCGATCATATCGACGGTTTTGGCGTTTCCCGGCCTGGCCTGGGAGAGACTGCTCGGAAAAATATAAAACTGAACTTCCATGGAATCGTTGGCGTCGTTCACATACCAATCAGAGTAAGTGGCATAGGGATGAATGGCCAGCGACACCAGGTAGGTGGCGATGGGGTAGCGTTCCTGCCAGTGATAAGTTTTTAAATCGCCGGATTCCGTCACACCTGTTAGCGATCCATTTGACGCGACGATGAGGTCGGAACGAACCTTGACGTTGATGTCAACAGAATCCGCTTTATCGATGGGCGCGTCCTTGCAGGGCCACCAGTTGCGCGCGCCAAACGGTTCGCTCAAGGTCCAGATCATCGGCTTGCCCGCATGCGAATCAAAACCAAAAGCGCCAAAGCCGGTTTGTGCCGGACGGCCCTGATAGCGGACGCGGGTTATAAATTCATCGCCCGCATTCAGTGCGGCGCCAAATTGCACGGACAGGATATCATCCGCATGCGTAAAGGCGGCAGGCTGGCCGTTTACAAAGACGGATTCAACCTGCATGTTGTTGAACAAATCGAGCTCGGCGACATCCAGCCCGTTCTCCAGCACGGTAGCGGCCATGCTCACATCGCCGTAAAGCATTTCCGTCGTCACATCCGGGAAAAGATTCAAGTCATAATAGTGCACATCATATTTTTGTTGATTCGGGGTGACTGTTATGTTGGCGTTTTCGATCCGGTCAACTAACGCCTGTTTTGATTCCGCCTCGGCGATGAGATGAGAAACGGCGGCGTCCTGATCTTTCGCATACGAAACCGCAACGATTAACAACAGACCAAGTAATGGCAATGGCTTCATGTTATCCTCAAAAATTGGTTAAAAGTATTGAATAGTCAACTTTGGCGGACGTCTCAAGTTCCCAAAAAGAACGTAAACATTCATGCGATGAAATTCAATCCAAAACATAAAAAAAGCCCCGTTTCCGGGGCCTGTTTTATTTCAATTTTTTATGCTCATCAAAACCGCCATGGGTAACTGAAACTTTGACTGCATTTACGCTGTCGTTTTCCAGGACAAACTCATATTCAGCATCGACAAATTTGGAGTAAAAGCGCGTCGCCGATTCCGCATACAGCGGCTGGCCGCTGGCGCCGCCGGGATGGCTGGAGTAGAGCTGGCCGTTTTTCAATGTTATATTGACTTTGCTGCCGCGATTTTCGTACGTGCCGACATATTTTTGCAGTTCTTTGTCGCCAAAGATGAGTTCCGGGCGATAGGCATCCGCTTTGCCGGTGGCCGGCAGTTCGCGAACCCAGACGTTACGATAACGAACGGGATTGCCGTGATCCTGAAAAGACAGCGGCAACTTGCCGGGGTGCGCTTCGTAGGGACTTTTACTGCACCAATTGGTCGGGCCTTTGATCTCGACATGATCCTGGGTCAACACGCCGTTTTGCAGAACCGTAATAATGGCCGGCTTCACCACGGCGCCGTCGTCATCAAACCGGGGAGCTTTAAAAATGATGTCGTAGGTTTGCCATTCGCCGGGTTTACGGCAGGCGTTCACTTGCGGCGGATATTGGCCGTAAATGGCCGAGCATTGACCGTCAGCATAGGTGATGTTATCGTACGAATCGAGGACCTGCACTTCATAAATGCCCATAAGAAAATCGCCGCTGTTGCCGCGCCCCTGGCTTTCGACCATAACCGGCGACGGCGTTTTAAATTCAAAGTTCAGTTTGCAATCACCGAATCCCTGCAGTGTGCGCACATATCCGGCGCCTCGGACCGATTCCATATAGTCTTCTTTGACGATCCATTTGGCCGGGCCGCCGTCCATGGCGCGCCAGTTGGACATATCTGATCCGTCAAACAACACAATAGCATCCGAGGGCGCGGCGCCGGCAGTCTCTTCCGTGCTCGGCGTTGGCGGCGTGATGATCGCCGGGCGCGGTCGGTTCCAGTCGTGCACTTTCCAGGTCGTGCAATCGGTACAACCGGAGGAACAGGTCTGCGCGAGCAGAGCGGTTGAAAAGTTTAGCAGCAAAACAAGTCCAAGAACGAGAAGCAGAACGTTCAGTTTTCGCAGATTCATGGTGTTCTCCATTTTTCGTGTTAGAGGTCTTTAGGTGTTATCTTCAATTTTGGGCGGTTTTTTCGTCATCCACACTTTGACAATTTTGGTATCGCTGGCATCCAAAATCCGGACTTTGAACGATTGAAAATCGACAGCCTCGCCGATTTTCGGGATTCGGCCCAACGCATCGGTGATCATACCGGCGATGGTCACATAATCACCTTCCGGAATATCAAACTGATAGCGTTCGCGCAGCTCGTCAACGCTGGTTTTGCCGTCGACAATCAGCGTCGATTCACCGGACGAGGTGACGTGCTTTTTCTTAAAATCAAATTCATCGTGAATAGCGCCAACGAGTTTTTCGACAATATCCTCAACCGTCACAAGACCGGCGGTGCCGCCGTGTTCGTCGACCGTCACAGCAATGCTGACGCGCGCGTGCTGCATTTTTTTTAGAGCATCCACAACGTTGGTGCTTTCCGGCAAATTCAGCGGCTCACGCAATGCCGGCAGTTGTCCGGGTTCGGCTCGATAAAAATCCAGCATGTACAAAAAACCGAGGATATGATCAAAATCCCCGTCATACAAGGGCAGACGAGAATAGCCGGTTTGCTGGAAGATGCTTTTAATGCTCTCGATGGTCTCGCCTTTTTCAATACCATTGATGTCCGTCCGGGGGATCATCACATCCCATAATTTTTTATTGCGAAATTTCAGAGCGCGCGACAAAATGCGTTCATACTGTAACTGATTCGTGGTACGGGACGAATACTCGCGCACCAGTACCATCAAATCGTATTTTGAAAATATTTTTGTCGATTCGGATTCCCGATTGATCAGCAACACCAGCAGACGCGATATCTGTTCAGCCAGTAGAATGAGCGGATAAAACAGGATGTAGAACATCGTCAGCATGTGAATGGTGAAACGCAAGGAGCGATTGGGCATTTGACTGGTGATCGATTTGGGAAAAATTTCGCCAAACATCAACAAAAAGAGGGTGGTGAACAGCACCAGCAACGCGTCGTTGATGAACGTCGAAAAAACCGCAACCGCCAGCGAGGAGCAGGCAACCATGACAATATTGTTGCCGACGAGCGTTGTGGTCAGAAAACGCTGATCGCTTTTTAACAGCGTGGTGGTGGCAAAAGATGCATCGTTCTCGCGAAAGGCAAGACGAATCTTTAGCCGGTTGGCCGCCACATAGGCGGTTTCGGAACCGGAAAACAGGGCGCTCAGTATCAGCGTCAAAACGAACAGCGTTGTTTCCAGAACAGGCATTTAGGCGACCACCTCCGGCTTGACTTGTCCGGCAGTTTTATCGAACACCTGCTCGATAAATTGGCCGCATAGCGAACGTCGCAGTTGAATGGTCAGATTGATGTGCTCACCATAATCCGACTCGACGATGCGACCGGAAACTTTATCAATGAGTGCCATAATAATGTTCAGATGATGATAGGTACACGTTAAAAACACGGTATCTTTGAGATAGACGGTTTTTATCGATGCCAAATCCAGCGCCTCGGCTGTGACGCCACCATAGGCGCGAATGAGTCCACCGGTGCCGAGTTTGGTGCCGCCAAAATAGCGCGTCACCACGACAACCACATTGGTCAGATCGTGGCCCTCAATGGCTTGCAAAATCGGTTTGCCGGCCGTACCGGAGGGCTCGCCGTCATCATTAAATCGAGTAATCTCCTCCTGGCCGAGACCGATGCGATAGGCAAAACAATTATGCGTGGCATCAAAAAACTGTTTTGAAATGCTGCTAATGATGTTTTCCGCATTTTCCCGGCTTTTCACGGGATGCGCGTGACATATAAAACGAGAACCTTTTTCCTTCATTTCATGGTCAATGGCGGAACGGATGGTTTTGTAGCTGTCATCAAGCACAAGCAAATCCTTGTTTGAGGCAATATAAACAAATGTACCACGAGAAAAAAGTATTCTATCGTAAATAACAATCTTCGGAACCGGCTAAATAAAAAAACCCGACGCACCGGTCGGGTTCATACGGACTAGAAAATGTTCTAAATGAGGTCCAGCTCGTGCAGCGCTTCATTGGCGGCAGATTGTTCGGCCTTCTTTTTGGACGTGCCGGTTCCGACGCCGACGGCTTTACCATCAATGACAGCGGAGACGGTAAAGATTTTCAGATGATCCGGACCGCTCTCATCGTCAACGCGATAA
>CAYSNA010000428.1:0-4845 GCA_964432185.1 uncultured Cytophagia bacterium | reverse complement strand
CGGTGCTCGGATGTAAAATCCGTGGCCACGCCCATGTGACTGAGCGCCTCTACATGAACGGGTGTTGGAGCATTGAGGTAGTGCTGCACCCAATTGGGCACGGACATGATATTGTTTTCTTCGAGAAAAATTCGAATTGACAGTTCGTCTTCCGTGGCTTTTTGAATCTGATTTTCAATTGACAAGAAAAATTTGTCTTCCGTTAAATCTGAATTTCGCACCCTTTCCATCGTCTCGAATGCGACTGATCGGTGGAACGCCAAACGTCCCTGCTGCAAAAGCTCGTCGGGCGTCTGCGGCATCAACGCGATGTTTTTAAGAAAATACGCGTATGCCTCACGACCACAGCTAAAGTTGTGAGTCATCTTGGGCAGCTTTTTTTCCAACCACTGTCGATAGTCTACTAGGGCATCAGTGCCGTTTTCAATGGCGCTTTGCAGCTCTTTTTTCTCTTTGATATTGTGATCGTTGATCAGCGTGTTTTGGATGGTGAGCAACTTTGAATCGACATCATGCAAATTGTCCAAAGCGATCTTGGTGAATTCAGCGACCGGATCGGTGAGATTCTCCTTTGCATCATCGATCGTCTTTGGGAAAGACTGCAGCACAGCCAAAATGTTTTCAACACGCTGATGTGTAAACGGTTCGTTGATAATCAGCAGTTCGAACAAGGCGCCAAGCGTCTGATGGACGTAAAAATCCGGATTGCGCTGTGGATGGCGCAGGACCGTGAGCTCCCAGTTGACCCGCTCAATGGCGGATCGCAGACACAGATAATCGACGCTGTCCGAGCGCGTCCAGGACGTTTTAGGCAGGTTTTCCAGCCGTTCACGAAAGTCCTGATATTGTTCTTGATAGCAGACGATGGCATTTGCAGAAAAATCGGGCGCCCATCCATTCGGGCGGTCAACGCGTAAAATATCGTCTGGCGATGCCGGTTGCGTGACAAACCGCCATTGCCAAAAGTCCTGTCCCAATTGTTGCAGATTCTCTGCATGTTGCCCAAGACATAGTAATGGAAATAGAAAAATAAAAAGAATTCGAAGCGAATTAAACATAACGTTCTCCGGCGTGTTTTACATGGCTAAAAAGTAACGATAAATCAAGGTCTTTTTCAATGCTTTTGTAAGCCTTTAAAAAAAGAAGATATTTTGGGAGAAAATGTTAAAGGATTAACAAGTCGCGAGCGTGAAATTGGCAAACATACGGTCGTATGGGATGGCAAAAATGACAATGGAAAGATGCTTGCAAGCGGCTTGTATATAGTCACCTTAAAGGTGGTCAATAAGGAATTGCTCACGACAAATATATTATTTTCGAAACAATAAAACACACCCATTTTTGCGTGAAACGCGCCGCGATGCGCAGCTTAACAGTGGACATCAGTATAAACGCCGATGTCAACTTTATCAGGCGCCTCAACGTGAACGATACAAAAATGAAAAGAATAGGTTGCGGCACTGAGAATCTGCCAAAGCGCACATCCTCCGGGAATTATGCAGAGATTTTTCGGCGCATTTGACGTTAGTCATCATTCATAATTTTTTGAACGCACAAATGTCAAAATTAGAGACTGGACGACGGTGGCGCTCATCAGGAACAGAGACAAGAGGAAAAAAACAAAACTCGCCATTTGGGCAACGGGATTTAAGGCCGCCGAGATGCCGAGCAGCAAAATGGGTTCGGCCCGAAAGGCAAATCGCCAGATCACTTTTTCCGTCGGGTCCGGCACGGCGCCGCGATGATTTGCGTAGGCGACGATGAACGGCGGCAGTAAAATACAAAACAGCAGCGCAAAGAGCAGCATGTGATGCGTCAACTCTGGCACCGGAAATTCCAAAAAGAAGAATCCGGCGATGATGAGCGCGTCGACAAAACGGTCGACTGTGCCGTCCCAAAAAGCGCCGAACTTTGAGGCAGTGCCGGTATAACGCGCGACGCGGCCATCGATAAAATCGCACATACCGCTGAAAACAAAAAACAAAATGCCCCAGTAGAGGTGGCCAACAGCGACAAGGACAAAGGCAATAACGCCAACAAACAATGAAACAGTCGTCCAGGTGTTGGGCGACAAAAATTTAAAGGTTCGGCCAATCGCATTACGAATCCAGGGCTTATCGAACAAATCTTTTTGTACGGCCATCACTTTTCCTTTTGAAAATATTGATCAACCGGAATACCGCAGAGGAATTTAAAGGTCGTCTCGCCAGCGTTGCGGTATTGGTGCCGCGTGCTCGGCGGGACGAGAACAACGTCGCCCGGTTTGAGATCGTGCCACACCCCGTCAATCATCACCTGCCCTTGTCCCTCCACCACAAAGTTTTCGTGTTCATACGGATGCGAATGATCCGGTGAATTGCCGCCGGGATCGATTTCGATCATGCGCAATTTATAAACCGGCGCGCCGTCGTGTTCGTCATCAATGAGAACGCGAATTTTGGCGCCGGGCGCGGTTGGGCCGAATTCTGTCGCATGAACATTTGTATAATGCACAACTTTTCCTTTTGACATAAGATACCTCATGAGAATAAATCGCAGAATTTACCAATTAAAATCAGTCAGATTCTTTTTGCATGTTGAAGCTTAGCTTTAATCCCACACCGCCTTGAATATAATTCTCTCCAAATTCTTCAGCGAAGACTTTAATAGAGGCCGGTCCGGTGCAATGTGTGGCGGCGGCTTTTTCCACGCCGAGTTTTTTCAACTCGTTCGTGATCTCCCGCACCTCTTGTTCACTGTTTTGATTGAGATGAAAGCCGCCAAGCACAAGATGTATTTTTTCATCCGGAAAATGCCTCGTCGCTGCCTTGACAATATGAACGATGCCCGGATGCGCACATCCGGTGATGACCACGAGTCCATCCACCGTCGGGATGGCCAGAGACTGTTCGTTGGCGCGCCCTTGCAGTTCTCCAAGCGAATAAATAAAACGATTGATCTGTTGCGGCTGATTTATGAGAACCGCTTCCAGACAGATCAATTTCTCCTTTTCTTCCTCGGTGGCGGAAGCGGGCAAAAAAACCACGGCATCGGGGTGCTGTTCCCGCATTTTTTTCAAGCCGCCAACATGGTCCCAGTGCATATGAGAAATGATAATTTTCGCAAAATCTGCTTCGGCAAAGCCGAGCGCGTTGAGATTGGACTGCAGGATTTCTCCATCGTTGCCGGTATCAAACAGGATCGTCTCTTCCGGCGTTTCGATCACACACGCGAATCCCCATTCCGGCGTACAATTCGGATTCAAACGGGTGTTATCAAAAACGGTTGTCAGTGTGATGGTATTCATGTTATCCTCTGCTGCAAGTTCAAGTGGCAGGATAAGGAACAGCACAATGATCAAAATAAGCTTGTTCATCGTTCACCTCACGAATTGATTTGCTGTCGCAATGCGGCGCGCCGTTGCCGGCTTTGTCGGCGATTTGGCGATAACGCCGAGCACAGGAAAAAGATCAGCGTCGCGGTCATAACAATCGTAGCGCCGGACGCAATATCGAGAACGGACGAGAGGAACAAGCCGATCCAGGTTGAGGCGACGCCCAGGGCGATGGACAGGATCATCATTTTTTTGAAATCATCCGTGAGCTGGTGCGCCGAGGCAGCGGGCGCCACAATGAGAGCGGACACGAGCACAATGCCTACCGCTTTTATGGACATGACAATGGTAATGGCGACGAGCGTGAGCATGAGATAATTGAGGAAACGAACCGGCAGTCCGGAGACTTGTGCGGCTTCGCTATCAAAAGTGAGAAATAAAAATTCTTTAAAAAGATAAATAATGATGCTGAACACGGCGATGCTTAAAAGAATGGCCGCCCACATATCAAACGTCGTGACCGCGAGGATGTTGCCGAACATAAAGCCGAAGAGATCAACAGTATAGCCTTTAAGAAAACCGATGAGCAGCACCCCGAGCGCCATGGTGGAGGCGAAAAAAATTCCGACGGCCGTATCTTCGCGAATACGTTTGGTCTCGCTGATAAAACCGATCCCCCAGGCGACCATAGTACAGAAAACAATGGCGGTGAAGAACGGATTCAATCCGGTATAAAATCCAATGGCAACGCCGCCGAAGGACGCGTGCGCAATGCCCGCGCCGATAAACGACATGCCGCGTAACACGACATAAACACCAATGACCGCGCACAAGGCGCCGGTAACCGTGGCGACCACCAACGCCCGTTGCATAAACTCAAAGTGCAAAAGCTCAATCAATGGTGATGCCCTCCTCCCTTGGCGGGCGTGACAACCATGTGCGGCACCTCGCCATGACCAAACAGCATGGCATCGCACCCGTACATTTGTTCGAGGCTGTCACCAGCCAACACCTCGGAGGGCAGACCGTGTGCGACGAGCGTCCGATTCAAACAAGCGACAGCGCTGACGTACCGCGACACCACGCCAATATCGTGGGACACCAAAACAAGAGTGAGCTTCATGGTTTCGTGCATGGTGTGCAGCCATTCGTAAAAACTCTCGGCGGCATTCACATCAAGTGCGGCTGTGGGTTCATCCAGCAAAAGAATGTCCGGCTCCAATGCCAAAGCGCGAGCGATGAGAACACGCTGCCGCTGCCCACCGGACAACCGGCCAATTTGCCGATCAGCGAGATCGGTGATTTCGACAAATTCCATCGCTCGTTGCGCCGCCTGTTTGTCGTCCTTGCCCGCTCTTTTGCCGACACCAATTTTTCGGCTGCGGCCGAGGAGGACAACATCTCTTACTTTGATGGGAAAATTAAAATCAATCACGGCATGCTGCGGCACATAGCCGATGCGATCCCTTTGCGGACCAACCTCCAATGGATTTTTGCCAAAGATTTTAATCGAACCGGAAAACGGCACATTC
>CAYSNA010000427.1:3113-4864 GCA_964432185.1 uncultured Cytophagia bacterium | reverse complement strand
AATTTGGCACCGCGTACACCTATCGCGTGGCTGCTTTTAATCTTGGCGGTGAGTCCGAGTTTTCGAATGAAGCGACGGCCATTACGGGCGATTCGCTGACGATCTTTTTATTCGATTTGGACCATTCCAATCAAATCACTGCACCGGGCTATACCAGCATAACGGATTTTTCATTTTCCGATTCGATCGGTTACGGCTATGTTGAAAAGAATAATTTTGCCACGCGTGACCGCGGCTCGGGAGGTGATTTGGCGCGGGACCATCATGAAGCAACGGATATGACTTTTGCTGTTCGCATCCTCAACGGTGATTATCAGGTAACGGTAAGACTGGGAGATCAACGGTTTGCAAAGGATAATATTGATGTGTATGCGCAAAACGAGTTGAGGCTGGATAATATGTTCACTGCCGGTGGTGAAGTGAAGAGCGAGAGCTTTCGAGTCAGTGTGAATGACAACCTGTTGCAACTCAGGCTCAAAAACGATGGCGGCTCCAGCACGACCGGTGCGTGGAACAGTATTGAGATTATGCCGGATTCGCTTATTGGCGCTGTTGCCGATCCGGATCCTGCTGACGCTCCGCCGTCTTTTCGGTTGTTACAAAATTATCCGAATCCTTTTAATGCATCCACGCATATCACGTTCGATCTGTCACGCCGTTGTGAACTGTCGATCAAAGTGTATAATGCCTTGGGGAGAGAGGTGGGGCTTTTGGGGAAAGGCGACTATGACGCCGGGCATCACACCATCGCGTGGTCGGGCAAAAATTTCCAAGGTCAGACGTTACCGACTGGCCTCTACCTTTACAGAATCGAATCAAACGAGTTTGTGGAAACTCGGAAAATGGTACTTTTGCGATAGTTTCGCTGCACATTATAAAAGGAAAATAAATGACTTTTTCGCCTGTTGGATGGTTTCGGCTCGTTTTCATTCTTATTCCAATTCTATGCTCTACAACACTCCCGGACGTTTTGCCGGAAAGCAACCTTTACCATTTCCCGCTCTCGGCGATTTACAACGTGAAAGAATTCGATGCTAAAGGTGATGGAATTTGCAATGACGCGCGCGCTATTCAGGCAACGATAGACAGTTGTTTTGAGAATGGCGGTGGAATCGTATTTTTCCCGGCGGGGCAGTATAAAATTGGCACATTGGTTCTGAAGGATAATGTGACTTTGTATTTAAATCCGCAGGCTGTCTTACTCGGCAGCACAGACTTGCAAGACTATCAACCTCAAAGTTATTTCACCATGGAGACCGATAACGATGTTAATGGCGCGCTGCAAAGAGAGCTCAGCGATCTGCACTTGATTTATGCAGAACGAGCAAAGAATATCGGCATTATCGGACAGGGAACAATTAACGGCAGCGGGCCGGCTTTTTGGAGCCAGGATTATGTGCCGCTGGATCGCCCGGGTCAGATGATTCAATTTGAGGCATGTGAAAATATTACCCTCAACGGCATAACCGTTGAAAATTCGCCATTTTGGTCTATTCATTTGTTAGGATGCGACAATGTTAAAATTGAGAGTTTAACGATCAAGAACCATCGCCTTGGGCCCAACACTGACGGCATAGACGTTAATTCGTCGTCCAATATTTTTATTAGCAATTGTTATATTGATGTGGGCGATGATTGCATTTGTCTCAAAGCTCGCTTGCCAGAGAAATCCTGTGAAAATGTCATTGTTTCAAATTGTGTTCTTTATACCAATCACTCGGGCATCAAGCTGGGAACGCATTCCCTCGGCA
>CAYSNA010000427.1:0-3103 GCA_964432185.1 uncultured Cytophagia bacterium | reverse complement strand
TCAAACAGTGTCTTTTTAGCAATTCAATTATTCAGAGCTCTTATCTGGGGATTGGTCTTTACATGAAGGATGGCGGCCTTTTTGAAAATATAAAATTTGTCGATTTAAATATCCGTACGACGGGACAAGGAGATCACAAACGCCAGGTCTTTCCTGTTATTGTTGATCTTGAAAAGCGCGCCGAGGATAGCCGAATTGGCGCTGTTCGCCATATCGACTTTAATAATGTAACAATAGCATCACGCGGGCGTTGTATGATCAGCGGTATGGAAAGCGCGCCGATAGAGGGGATCGCATTTGATAATGTTCAGATGCACATTCCAGTTTGTGACGCTGCCGTAAATTCTTCAAAACCTCGCGGCATTGTGAAATTGAGCACACCGCCGCTCGGCACCGATTTTTCGAATATCCCCTCGCATTTTATTTTATCCAATGTCAATGACATCCTTTTTCATAATGTGCAGGTTCATGTTGATAGTGCTGATTTAACGAATTCGCGCCACGTGCTATGGGGCAGGCAACTTTCCGACGTGACGATTGATGGTCTGAGAATTAAGGCGACCAATGTGCCGTCGTCGCTCGCGATTTTGCACTTTACGAACTGTTCGGATGTGTTCATCAGAGGCTCCCAAGCGCCGCGCTTCTCCTCTGCATTTCTGCAGCTTGAAGGCGCCCATACACAAAATATTCATGTCACTGGAAACAACTTTTTTCATTCGAAAGTACCTTTTGTATTGTCAGATGATGTTGATCCGGATAGCTTTTTTGAATCAGATAACCGACTCCGTTAATCTCGGTACATTCACTTATGAATAAAACATTTGACTACGCTCTTCCGGATTCCCAGGCAACTTCTGTGCAGCCCGTTTCAGTTCATAATTTTGATTTTGCTGCTTATGAGGATTACGAAGCAGCGCTGTTGGAAAAATGTCAGCACTTTTGGGCAGCAGACTCGGGCGTGCTCGTCTATCGTCGCATGCGCGTGCGCGACGTCTTTGCTGGCGGCTGTCGAGACAAGCAAAAATCACTCGAATGGCAACTGGGAGCATTAAAATCGAGCATGGACTTTCAAGCGGATGTTCCCAATTTCCTTGAGCCCTGGTTTGGCATTGGCACGGCAGCGGCAGCGTTTGGCTATGAGTATGTTTGGCCCGAAAATCAGGCGCCGGCAATTAAAGCACACCTCGCATCCGTTGAACAAGCTCTAAACATTGCCCATAAATCGATTGCCGAAACAAACATCGGCAGGCAGACGTTGGAGATGATCGACTATTTTCTGGAAAACACGCACGGTCGGCTGCCTCTGTCTTTTTGCGATGTGCAGTCACCTTTTAATGCGGCGGGTAATTTTATTGATATCAACGCTTTTCTTTTGGATGTCATATTGAATCCATCTGCCGTGGTTGAGCTGTTGAATTTAGTCGCTGATCTGATTATCGATTTTACTCATATGCAGCAAACACAAATAGGAGATTCGCTGGTTTTTCCAGGACACGGCTTTCCATCTTGCCGTGCCTTTAGTGGATTCGGCATGAGCGATGATAATATCGTAATGATTTCTGGTGATCAGTATCAGAAAATCGCCATGCCAAGCGCACAAAAGGTGGGCGATGTTTTTGGCGGACCCTGCTTTCATTCGTGCGGCAATTGGTCGAATACTATTGATACAGTAAAAACGTTTGCAAACTTGCGTATGGTGGATGGCGCCTTTTCCGAAGAAACCGACCCGAGTCCGAATCCGCCGGAACCGTTTGCAGAAAAGTTTAGCCAAACACCTATTGTTCTCAACGCCAGAATGGTCGGCGGATTTGATGTGATTCAGGAAACCGTTAAAAAATTATGGCGGCCAGGACTCAAACTCGTCCTTACGACGTATTGTCAAACTCCTGATGAACAAGCTCGGGCTTATGATTTCATTCATTCATATTGCCAATAAACATGGGGCCAGATGTGCAAAAAAAACATAGGTACCGCTGGATTATCGTTGTTCTTTTATTTCTTGCCACCGCTATCAATTATATTGACCGTCAAGTCATCGGCATCTTGGCGCCCGAGCTGCAGAAACTTTTCGGATGGAGTGATGTGGATTATGGTCTGATTATAGCCGCATTTCAAGCCGCCTATGCGATTGGCTTGTTAGCGACGGGGGGTATTCTGGACAAGATCGGCACCCGACTTGGATATGCCATAGCCATTGTGTTATGGAGTCTCGCCGGCATGGCGCACGCCATCGCGTTTACCGTATGGGGATTTGCGGCGTCTCGTTTTGCTTTAGGCCTCGGAGAATCGGCAAATTTTCCCGCTGCGGTCAAAACCGTGGCCGAATGGTTTCCCAAAAAGGAACGCGCATTGGCCACCGGTTATTTTAACGCGGGTTCAAACATAGGTGCGATTACGGCGCCAATTCTCGTCCCGGCCATTGCATTGGCCTTCGGATGGCAAGGGGCATTCCTGATCACCGGGGCGTTAGGATTTATCTGGCTCGCCTTTTGGCTTTATATCTATCGCAAACCTGAGAAACATTCCAAGGTATCCAAAGAAGAGCTGTCATTCATCCAGGCAGATGACTCCGATTCCTTGACAAAATTGTCATGGCGGCACATTCTTCCCTACAAGCAAACCTGGGCGATCTGCTTCACGCGTTTTATCACCGATCCGATCTGGTGGTTTTTTCTGTTTTGGCTGCCCAAATTCCTGCACGAAAAACACGGGCTCGATCTCAAACAAATTGGCGCGCCGCTAGTCATCATTTATATTGTCTCTATGTTTGGCGGTATTTTTGGGGGCTGGCTCTCGTCCGCTTTTATTGGTATGGGCAAGAGCATTGACTTTGCCCGCAAAACCGCCATCTTTATTGTTGCTTTGATGGTGCTGCCGATCTTTTTTGCCTCGCAGGTGAGCAACATTTGGATTGCTGTGGGGCTCATTAGTTTGGCCACCGCGGGGCATCAGGGCTGGGCTGCAAATATATTTACCATGTGCTCGGATATCTATCCGAAAAATGCTGTGGCCTCTGTGGTAGGGTTGTCCGGATTTTGTGGCGCCGTCGGCGGGATGCTTGTGGCAACGGCGGTCGGATATATTTTGGAGATAACAGGTAGTT
>CAYSNA010000426.1:0-4886 GCA_964432185.1 uncultured Cytophagia bacterium | reverse complement strand
ACGAAGACGAAAGCAAAAATCTCTGGATTGCTACCGCCCACCACGGTTTGAATCGCTTTGATCGAAAAACGAATCAATTTACTCACTTTTTGCATGATCCACAGGACTCAACAAGCTTGAGCAGCTCCAACATTTGGATCTGCTATTTGGATCGGGCCGGAGATTTATGGATCGTCACCGAAGACAAATTATTAGATAAAATCAGCACAAAAACTGAGCGCATTACCCGTTATCGTTTTAATCCCGAAAATCCGCACAGCATCAGTGGCGATACGCTTTCTCACATCATTGTCAGCATCAAACGCTGTCCTGCCATTTTTGAGGACAGCCAAGGCGCCATGTGGTTTGGCACACGTGGCAACGGCTTGAATCGATATGACAGAAAAAATGATCGCTTTTTTCATTATAAACATGATCCCGCGAATCCGAATAGCTTGAGCCATAATCACGTCACCTCTATTAACGAGGATAGTCAAAAGGACCTGTGGATTTGTACATGGGGCGGCGGCATCAATCACTTTTCTCGAAAAACAGAGCGCTTTACTCGAATACAACATGAAAACAACGATGAAACCAGTCTGGCCAATAATAACTGTTATAGCATTGCCGAGGATCGTTCGGGAAAACTTTGGGTTTCTTTACAGGGTGGCGTCGACACGAGTTTACCGAACAGGCGTGCTTTTTCACATTTTCGCTACGAGCCAAACGTACCGTGGGACTCGGGCAAATTAGCCCCGGTACTCCTAGTTCATGAGGAAGCCTCGGGAATTCTGTGGTTTTTAGGAGGAATAGCAATTAGTCGATACGATCCACACCAGCAGCGGTTAACTCGTTATGAATACGATCCTGATAATTTACAGGCATTTTGGGGCGTCCAGCAGGCTTCATTTTATCAGGATTTTAGCGGCATTTTCTGGATTGCCACAACACCTCGAGGTTTGAATAAACTGGATCCGTATATACAAAACTTTACGCACTACAAAAACGATCCGAATGATCCAAATACGATTAGCAGCACGATTGTCATGTCACTTTTGTACTCAAATAAACAACCACACACCTTGTGGATTGGTACTGACGACAAGGGACTCGACGAGCTTGACCTATCCACAGGTAAATTTACACATCATAAACCAAATCAAAAAAACAAATCCAGTCTCGCTGACAGTTCAATTTTAGCGTTGTATCAAGATGAAGAAAACGCCCTGTGGATCGGTACAAACACGCAGGGACTCTACAAGTACGATTTAGAGAGCGGCAGATTCACCAATTATAAATTTTTTCCGAACGATGGCACAGAGGACAGTGCGAATCATATATGGGAAATTTGTCAGGCTACAAACGGGTATTTATGGTTGGGCAACACCTGGCATGGCGGCATCATTCGATTTGATAAAAAAGATGGCTCATACAAACGTTATATACACAATCCGTTGGATGCCAATAGTCTCTCAAAAGGACAAGTCTGGTGCCTTTATCAAGAAAATGACAGCACACTATGGATTGGCACGCAAAATGGCTTGAATAAATTCAATCCTGCTGCTGAAACTTTTGAGCACTATCTTGAAAACATTGACGTATTTCGTTTTTACTTCGATAGAAATGGACAATTTTGGATTGGCACGGGAAATCACGGACTTTGTCTTTTTGATTTCAAAACAAAAGAGGCTGTTTACTATGACCAAAGGCATGGACTGCCCAACAATAAGATTAATAGTTTGATGCAAGATGACGATGGCTATTTGTGGCTTGGCACAGATGCCGGACTCGTCAAATTTGATCCCATCAGCAAAACGTTCACCAATTTTTATAAAGAACATGGTTTACCGTCAGTGATCTTCCACTCCACCGAAGCGAAACTGCCAAATGGTCAAATCTTTATGGCCACGTCAAATGGGTGCATGATTTCTTTTTTCCCAACAGACGTGACATTGAATCCCGTCCCGCCCAAAATCGTGTTCACCGATTTCAAGTTGTTTAACAAAACACTCCCCATCGGCGGCGATTCTCCATTGCAGCAGGATATTACCGTAACCGGAGAACTATCACTGGCGCACTGGCAAAATGACATTTCGATCGAATGCACAGCATTGCATTATAGCCATCCGGAAAAAAATCAGTATAAATTCTGGCTGGAAAATTATGACGAGGACTGGTATAACACCGGTACAAATCGCGTTGCCGCCTACACCAATCTTGATCCCGGCGACTATATCTTACACGCCACTGGCTCCAACAGCGACGGCGTCTGGAATGAAGAAGGGACATCGCTGCGTATTATTATCCATCCTCCGTGGTGGGCAACTATCCCCGCCTTTATTTTATATGTGCTTGTATTCGGCGCACTCGTTTTGATCACCTGGAAACTGCAACTGCGGCGAATCCATCTGCGCCAGGAATTAAAAATGAAAGACTTTGAAGCAGCCAAACTGAAAGAAGTGGATTCCATGAAATCGCAATTCTTTGCCAACATCTCGCACGAGTTCCGCACGCCGCTCACGTTAATTATCGGACCCTTGGAAAGACTCTTTTCCAAAACCAGTAGCCGAAAGCTGAGAACAGAATACGCCATCATGCTGCGCAATAGCCGGCGGCTGCTGCGCCTGATCAACCAGTTGCTGGATTTCTCGCAACTGGAAGCCGGCCGCATGAAGCTGAACTTGACCACATTTGATATTGGTCATCTTTTACGAAGCATCATCGGCTCTTTTGCCTCGGTGGCTGATCAAAAGAATATCGCATTGACATTGGAGACTGAAAAAGAAATTGTGCCCGTACGACTCGATCGGGATAAAATTGAAAAAATAGTGGTCAACCTGCTGTCGAACGCGTTAAAATTTACGCCAAACAACGGCGCTGTGCGTGTGGTTTTGAGCTACACCAATATCTCAGGTAATCAATGTGTCGACATGAGCGTCATCGACTCTGGACCCGGCATACCGCCCGAACAACTTGAATCCATTTTTGATCGCTTTTACCAGGTGGATGCGTCGCATACGCGCGAACACGAAGGCTCGGGCATCGGCCTGGCATTGACCAAAGAACTGGTGGAGCTGCACGGTGGTGAGATAACCGTTCACAGCACAACCGGTGAGGGCGCTGCTTTTACGGTGCGCCTCCCTGTCGGGATGATTGATGAGAGTGAACTGGCCCTTGCGGAGGATCGCACAAAAGAGAGTTTGTTGCGGGAAAAACTCGACACGATCGAGAAAGTCGAATCCGGTAAAAGCAAACCACTCGTCCTCATCATCGACGACAATCAGGATGTTCGATACTTTATTAAAGACATCCTTGCGTCATTTTATAACACCTTGGAAGCAAAGGACGGCTTTGATGGATTTGAGAAAGCGGCAGCTACGATTCCCGATCTCATTATCAGCGACGTGATGATGCCGGGACTGGATGGTTTTGAATTGTGCCGCACCTTAAAAACCGATGAACGAACCAGTCACATCCCGGTGATCCTGCTGACTGCCAAAGCCGGCGAGGAGCACAAACTCGTCGGTCTGGAAACCGGCGCTGATGCTTATGTGGTCAAACCGTTTGAAACGCGCGAATTGACCGTGCGCGCTAAAAACCTCATTGCGCAGCGGCAGCAATTACGACAGCGATTCAGCCGTGAGATCACCCTGCAGCCCAAAGACATTGCCGTCACCCCAACGGATGAACAATTTTTACAACGGGCTATGACTGTCATTGAACAACACATGAGCGACGCCAATTTTAACGTAGCCACCTTTTGCCTCTGCGTTGGTTTAAGCCATGCCCATTTGCATCGCAAACTGCGCGCGCTCGTCGACCAGTCCCCAACACAATTTATTCGCAGCATGCGCCTCAAACCCGCCTCTCTGCTGTTGCGGGGCCGGCAGGGAAATGTGTCCGAAATCGCCTATTTGGTTGGCTTTAATAATCCCTCTTATTTTTCCGAGTGTTTTCGCAAACAGTTTGGCGTGCTGCCGTCGGACTATTGTAAATTGAAATAGCCTCGCCGCTTTAGTGAAAAAATCACTGGATCTGCTGCGAAAGAAATCCGCTTGTTTCCCCATATTCGCGATTCATTTGAGTGGTTTTGCAATTCACGATCTTTTTCACCATTTCCCCCTCGAAATGAGCTATTTCTTGTTAAAAATGAGCTATACCTGGTAGAGAGATGTGGGTTTATTTTTTATTTTTAAATTGAAACCGCACAAATGTGGGACATCCGAGTTATTCACGGGGAACAATAACTTTTTTTCAACCACGAACAGGTTCGACACAACTCCGGATGAAATCAAATTTCATTTTCATTTAACAATTGTAACAGGAGGTGTGTTATGAAAACCAATCAATACACTCTAATTGTGTCCAGATGTTTCTTGTTTGCCGTTTTACTTTGTCTTTGCGGATCGGCATTGCCCCAATCGCCGGCGCCGGAAATTCTGTGGGAAAAGACCTATGGTGTTCCAATATGCTCATTTCCATTTGGAGAAGGCTTCGGTGCCATCCAGCCGACCAGCGACGGTCATTACATCCTTACCGGCACCTATTGCGGTCCCGAGACTGGGGCAGATATTTTGTTGGTCAAAATGGATGATACGGATGGTGATTTTTTATGGACCAGGATATACGATTTCCCATTGGATGATGTAGGATTTGCTGTGCGCGAGACCAGCGACGGCGGATACATTGTCACCGGCGCGACAAAATCATACGGGGCCGGCGACTGGGATGTCTTTTTGCTGAAAACGGATGCAAATGGAGATTCGCTCTGGATGCGAACCTATGGCGGCTCAGAAGGCGACGGCAGTTGGGTTGTTGAGCAGACTCCGGATGGCGGGTATTTTATTGCTGCATCAACAGAGTCGTATGGAGCCGGCGGGGCGGATATTTGGCTGCTAAAAACCGAT
>CAYSNA010000425.1:0-4891 GCA_964432185.1 uncultured Cytophagia bacterium | reverse complement strand
CAAACGTAAATCTCTTTTCCACTGTCAGACTTCCCATATACTTCCCAAACACTTCCCAAAAGTCAAACAGTCTACATAGGTTTATAAAAAATAGTCGGAGCGAGAAGATTTGAACTTCTACCCCCTTGCCCCCCCAGCAAAGCATTGTCTTTTAAACGAACTGTCGTAAAAACAACTCATTGTTCCCAACAATTCGGCCCATTTACACCTAATTGGGCTCGAATTGGATGCGAAATGGCCCTTTTTGACCTCCGACATGCTACCCAGTTTTTTCAGCACTTACAATCATCGATGAAAAACTTCCGCGTCCCATATACTACCATATTTTTCAGACTATATCTCATTCCTACTGCATTTTTAGTGGTGGAGTGCGAAGATATTGAGTCGCTGCGATTTTTCTTTTCAGATCATTCACAACGTATTGTACTTGCTGTTTGGTGATATTTAATGTTTGGGCAATTTCGTTGAGATCATGTCCGTTTTCCCATCCGAGCCAAATCGTATCCAGGACATCAAAAGGTAATCGAAAGAAAAATTCTTCCTGTGTCTGTTCAGCGCTGTAGGTATCACTTGTCGGAATTCGCTCTCGAATCTCTGATGGGATTTCCAAATATTCTGCCAGTTGATAAATTTGAGATTTGAACAAATGAACGATAGGTTTTACATCTGCGCCGCCATCGCCATATTTGACAAAAAATCCCAAGTCGTGCTCGTTTTTATTTGCGGTACCAATGACAGCATAATTCAATCGTTCCGCATGATAATAAAGCATGCACATTCGGCTTCGCTGTTTGAGGTTGGATGCTGCGACAATTTGTAGAAAATCCTGATACGGAATTCGCGCCGTTCTCTCTTCCCCTGCTGGAGATTGAACGGTAAGATTAAACACATTAAACGAATCCTGTTCTAATAAATTTTGCGGCAAACCGATTTTAACTTTGTAGCTCATATCAAATTCTGGGAAGATGTGTCGGATGGCTTCGTCACGTCGTTGATAACAATTAAAACCGTACAGGGCCGGCGTCATATCTTCAATGATGTATTCCGCATCAAGCTGCTGCGCCAATTTAGAGGCCAGTCGGAAATTGTCCGGACTGGAATCTTTTTCCGGCAGCATTACACCTAGAACGCGTTTGCCCAATGCCTGAACACTCAAAGCAAATGCGACGGACGAATCAATGCCGCCGCTTATTCCTATGACTGCACCTTTTTTCTTTAGTACCTGGAATATATCCGCCTTGAGTTTCGAAACAATCTTGTCCGCCTCTTGTTGTGGATTGATCTTTAACAACTCTTTTGAAAAGTGCATCGCTTTTCCCCTGTGAATGTACTGTGCAATTAAAACCGAGCATGTAGGTTAACGCAACAGCATCATTTTTCGTGTAAACGTAAAAATTAAATTCTGTTCATACGGATCAATAGCGTCAATTTGATAAAAATAAATACCTGATGGCAACTGCCGTTTTTCTCGATCAACGCCTTGCCATGTTTGCGTATAAAAGCCGCGCTCAAAAAAACCTTCTGCCAGAACTGAAACGAGCTGCCCCATTGAATTGTAAATGCGCAATCTCACGTGCGCATCTTTTTCAAGTTGAAATTCGAGAGTCGTACCCGAATTAAATGGATTTGGAAAATTCGCATACAGGGTACTGGACATCGGAACATTTACAGGATGCTCCCCGGCCGTCGATGGAGTGCCATTAATGATAAGCCTGCCGGATTGCCAGGCCAGGTGCGGGCCTGCTTCATCTACGTAAACACTGCCAATACAAATCGTCGTCGTGTCGGAATCGAACAGTGGCAAAACTTTAACGCAAAGTTTGCACAGCACGCCATCCTCCGCAAGTGGCGCGTCCCCGGATAATTCTATCGTATAGGTATTATTGCTGAACTCAACGCATGGATCATTCCATTTTTCAGCTAGACAGCTCATCGTTCGGACGCCAACGGGTTCAATCAAGCTTGTATCGCAATTGATGCACATACTGATTTTTCGGATATTCAAATCGACAGGATTCGAAATATAAATCGGAATATCGATCACATCACCCGGTTGTGCAACGGTATCCGCAACGGCGATGTTGATCTGTGGATTAAGCATATGCAATCGATAGATTCTTTTGGCTAATTTGATGTTGTCATCAGTTGGATTGAGAAAGCTTGACACTTTGGCGACAATGCCGTTTTCCTGATTGAGCCAGTAATAGTTGATCGATCGATTCATTTTTGAACGAATCTGCAGGCCATTAAGAAACAGCTTTTCATTCAGCATCATATCGCTCTTGACACGAAGGCATTCATACGTCCTGGTCGGCAACACAATCTGCCCCCAACCATCAACGATGTTATGAACACTGTCGCGAACATCGGCGACCAGCAGAACCCGATCCTCTCCCAGAAGCGTATCAATCTGCATTGTAAAATTCGAGACGGCGTGCCAACTTTTATTGTACTCGAGTGGAAAGTCAAAAAGCGGGTAAATTGGCTGCACCTCAAAATATCCGGAAGCCGTAAAACGAAAGGCGCCAAAATTGACGGTTGTCGAGTCAAATCCAATACCCTGCAGTAAAAAGTGCTCCGGCGTTTTTTTCTCATAGAGATAAAAAGTTCCGACGGTATTTTCAAAATAATAGCTGTCCATAAAATTGCCAAGATTTCCAGTATATCGGGTCACCACGTCCGATTCGGGGAAAAAGGCATGGTAAGGTGATGCAGTCGGAGCGATAATCAGTTGACGGTGCAGCTCATTCGGAAAGTCCTCATCCAAACGCCAGTGTTGATTCTCACCGGCGGAACCAACATCAACGACGATTGAATCTGTTGTATTATTTTTTGTGATAATCAACGTCCCGACATCTGTTGGCAAGTTTTCAGCTTTTATACTGATCTGCGCTTTGCCATCACAAACCAGACTCAACGCCAGCACCAGAAGGCAGCGCACGAGCGAACCACAATATTTTTTCATAATTGACCTCATTGAAAAATGCGAGTGGGGAAATATCAGCTTAATGAAACACTTTAAAACGAGATTTTGAATTCAATGGTCGGAAAAAATGGCAAGGCGTAATATGCTTTGCGAACGTGTTTTCCGCTGATGATTTGATAATCATACAAAAGTACATTTTTATGATTATAAAGATTCTTGATTTCGAGGAACGCTCCTAATTGAAATCTGTTGACTCTGAATTGTTTACCGACTCGAACGTCGAGCCGGTGATAGGGTGAATAGCGGGCGGCATTGGGCAAGCCATATCCCCACCACGACTCTGCATCATCCGAGTGGGCAATTCGCGGCGTATATGGCACACCGCTGAGATAACGCCATTTGAGATTAAGCTCCCAGGCTTTTGGCAATTTGTAAGTGAGAAAGAGGGATACGTTGTGCGGCTGATCGGTAAAACGAGGTACGGTCAGTTGGGTAATCTGTAATTTGTCCCAATCGATAAAATTGGCTTCTATGCGCGCCTGTGAGTAGGCATACGCCGCCCAGATCGACAGTCTGCGCGACAGACGCCCGTTGATAAAAAATTCGACACCACGGCACCAGCCGGAATTTGGATTACCATAAGCCAGGTCCGGCATCCCGTCTTGCATAACAATGTAATGGCCAATCATGTGTTCGAGAGTTTTCGCATACGCCTCAATTCGCAGACTAACGTCATTCGTGATAAAGTGCTCCAGGCCGACAACATAATGCACAGACTTTTCAGCGTGCGGATTAACGTCGGAGCCGACTGCCTCCGACAAATCCGTATAAATTGGCGCCTGATAATAATGCCCCCACGCCGCACGAAAAATCGTTTTGTTTTTTAAATGATAAGCAAAACTGATTCTCGGACTTGTCTGTTGATCATTATTGTATTCAAAATAGTCGTGGCGCAGACCAACGTTCATATAAAATGATTTCAAGAGGTGAACTTTATCCTGGATAAAAAATGCCAGCTTGTAGGTTTTGGGGGAAATATCCTGTAAACCAAGATAGGCACCAACAATTTCTTCCAGTTCTTGTTGATCCTGAGGTAATTCATCAGTTTTACTGCGATAATGATAGTTGATATTTTTATACGTTAATCCGCACGCCACCTCATGATTTACAAATGGCTGGTATTCAACCGTCCAGTTCACGACATCTTCAGCTAAATTGAGTTTTTCCTGTTTGAAACCACCTATGTGATTATTATAAAAGTTTTCACCGCGGGACAGAATCAATTCGGAAATCATTTTTTGACTCCAGGTGCTTTTCCATACAAGTCCCTGATAAGAATTACCATAATTAGAATAAAGCTCCGAATCGCCTCTCCATTTTTCCAAATACGAGTTATCTTTGGAATACAAAAGATTAAATGTTAAAAGATTATTGGGAGAAACCGCGATAGATACCTTACCCTGCGCATCATAATACGATGGCGAAAAAGTATAGTCGGTTGGATTTAAAATCTCGACAGCCTCTTTGAGAAAACTCTTTCGAAAAGACAGAATCCCGCTGCCTAAAGGTATCGGAGTTTCGAGCAGCATGGAAAGTCCGGTACCGCCGGCAGTAATGTTCCCGTGTAATCGGTCCGCTCGACCACGCCGATTTTCAATGGAAATAACCGACGATAATCGGTCGCCGTACCGGGCTTCAAAACCACCGGTCATGATGGATATATTCTCAATAAAATCCATATTCATAATGCCGACAGCGCCGCCTATATTTTTCAAGTGATATGGATCATAAAGTTCCATGCCGTCAAGTAGGATAAGATTCTCGCTTTGCTTTCCCCCGCGCACGTGAAAATGCGCGCTGTAATCATCGGAAAAACTGACGCCCGGAAAAATTTGCAGGATCCGATAGATATCGTCAAGAGTTGCCGGTATGGCAGCGATGGTTTCTTTTTCGATGGCCTGCTGC
>CAYSNA010000424.1:3041-4914 GCA_964432185.1 uncultured Cytophagia bacterium | reverse complement strand
GAGCAGGCGTCCTTTCAGCGCGCTTACATTCACTATCTCGAAGGCAAAAAACGCGAACTGGTTGGACAGTGGGATTTGGCGCTGGAGGATTATCAATCCGCTTCATTACTGGCCGAAGACGCCACATTTCTCGCCGCCCAGGGACAGATTTACGTGAAAAAGCACTTGTTTTTTGAGGGGCAATTGATGTTGCAGCAGGCGCTGGAACTCGATCCACACCACGCGGAGGCTTTGTATGCCCTCGGTCTTTTATATGCTGAAAAAGAAGACTATCAGCAAGCCGTCGACTATTTCGAACAGGCGCTCACGGTGAATGAGAACGATGCACACGTGCATTATTCACTCGCCGTGAGCTATCAAAAGTTGGGCAATGCCGAGAGCGCCACGCAACACATGCAGCGCGCGCAGGAACTCGGTCTGGCTATCAAGCCGGACGTGCGATCGGGAAGGTGAGACGACATTTTTGTGTTATTCAAAATGAACCAATGGGGAGGTTAAAAAAATGAAGGCGACCAAACGTAATTTTTTGGCCATCCTGCGCATAGAGTTGGAAGACCTGTCCATCGACATTGAGCGGCTCATTGAAGAATGTTCTGCCGGTGCTGAAAAAGGATATGTCTCGGAAAATGTCTTTATGCAGAACCTGGCCCTGTTTAAAAACGAAATGCTCGGCGTGCATTCGTTCCGGCACATCCTCGATACCATCAATCCAGATAATTACGACACGCTCGACAGCATGATCGAAGACATTCGCCGGCAATTTCAAATGCTGCTCAAGTCACATGGACTCGCCAGTGCGCTGCAAGTGTACGTCAATCGCAAACTGGACAAGGTGGCGCGCTATGTCAATCAATGACCGGATGTTCGAATAATTCTGGCAACTGTGAAGAAAAATCATTAACTTTTTGCATCAAAGTGGCTGTTACAGCGCGTCCATCCAACACCATAACGAGCTACAGGAATACCCATGCGAGTTCGACTGCTTTTTGTTCTCCTCTTTGCTGTCCTCATCAGTTGCGCCCCTAAAGAAAACATGTTCAATCTTGTCGACAATGAGACCCCGTGTTCCATCGTCATTGAATTGGGCGCCTACGAGAACGTGCACAAAGCGCACGATGCGTACAACAGCATCGATTGGTTTGACAACGATGTGACGAACGACGATATTTGCCGCAACGCCCTGGCAGCCCTCGAACTGCAAAAACACCTCTGTCTGATTCTGGATGTGCCGGAAGAGCACATTCCGATCGTCAGCATGAACCGCATCCCCTCCGAGGGCAATCTCATTTTTATCGGTTTGCCGACAAATCGCGACTACAACACACTGCAGAAACGAATAAAACGATATTGGAAAAAACAAGACCTCGATGCCACCGCACAGAACTTTCGCATCGATTCATTTTCATCCACAACACATCAAGGCCTGGTGCTGTCCGGGCCATCCTCAATTTCGACACTCTACGCGGTTTACGAGTTGCTGACGCGCTGGGGTGTTCGCTGGTTTTCTCCCGATGGGCAGAATGATGTTTTTCCCGGTTACGATTACATTAGCGTTTTGAACATGCATTTGGCCATCCAGCCGTCGTTTGAGCTGCGCGGCTTTTGGATGGACGTGTCGCGCCAGGATGTGCCGTCCGACAGCTCATTCATCGTCTGGATGGGGCGCAACCGCCTGAATCACTACGCCAATGCGCGCGGCAATATCAACATGCTGAAACAACGCGGCGTCTTTCTCAATACGGGCCGAAGGGACGTTTTTTTCGCGCTGATCAAGCCGGAGTATCAATACCGCTATAATCATCCGACTTTTTTACGGGACGACCAGTTTCCCATCGATCCCTATATTGTCAGTGAATATTACAACGGCGATATT
>CAYSNA010000424.1:0-3031 GCA_964432185.1 uncultured Cytophagia bacterium | reverse complement strand
AACGGCACCCAACCATCCGTGGCCGATTCCGAAGGCGATATTGACGGCGACAACAAACTGACATACGCCGAGGCGCATCCCGAATGGTTCGGCATTGAAAAAAACACGTCGGATCATTTACAGGCCTCCGCGGATTATTCGCATATTTGCCTGTCGCATCCCGATGCCTTGCGAGAATTATCACAGACTATTGTCGATAAACTGTGTTATGGTGATTGGAAAACCTGCGACATTGTCGATTTATGGACGCCGGAATTATGGTGCACCTGCGACAAATGCCAGAACATGGGCAATAGCGCCGATAAACTGCTTTATTTGATGGTGCATGTGAATGCCGCCATCACCAAAGCCCGCGAAACGGGAATATTGAACCGCAGAGTGCTGGTGCACGGCTATGCGCAGGATGCATCGCTGCACCCGCCAAGCACCCCCGTGCCGAATGACTTTAATACGGACAATACCGCCATTTATCTGTTCACCGGTGCGCGTTGTTTTAATCATTTTATTATTGATCCGAAATGTACGGATATCAACATCTATTTCATCAAGGATGTGCTTGGCTGGCTGCAGCAGGATAATCTCTACGGTGGTGATATTAATATTGCCGAAAATTATAATGCCGAGTATTCGCACAACCTCCCGACCGTTCACTCTAAAATCATGACCATCGATTTGCCCGCGTTTGCCGAGCTTGGCATCGGCGGCATGAATTTCCAGCACGTTCGGTTGCACAACGCCGGCGTGCAGACGTTGACGAATTACCAATTCGCGCGCCAACTGTGGGATGCCGAGGTGTCCGTTGACACGCTGAAAGCGGAATTTTTTGCCCAGTATTATGCCGGATTATCCGAATTGATGCACCTG
The DNA here is from genome assembly GCA_964432185.1 of uncultured Cytophagia bacterium. GTDB lineage: Bacteria > Zhuqueibacterota > Zhuqueibacteria > Residuimicrobiales > Krinioviventaceae > Kriniovivens. Next base: position 2,167 of record CAYSNA010000424.1, on the reverse strand, counting down.
TATTATGAGCGCATCGAACTCGCCATGTCGACCGTGGCCACCTGGCGCTACTATTTGCCGCAGCGCGGATTTTCGGCGCTCAACGCCCTGGCCGATTCCGGCTCCACAACAATTATGGTGAACGAACGCTTTACATCGCATCAGTCCGAGAATCCGGTGAATTTTAATGAGATGTGGGAAAACACCTATCATCTCGTTTTTGAGGCGCGTTATGTGATGGATCAAGTGCTCGTCAAAGAACTGCCGGAGCCGTTAGCCTCGCACGTGAACGAGCTGAATCAGCAATTGCTTTATGCCGAGCTCCTCGTTAATGTCTACGATAATATCTATTCCTATTTCACACTCGGACACGGCGAAGAAGCGGCCCGCGAAGAAGCCTTGATTCGGCTGGCGGAAAATCGCGATTTGCTCGCCGAGTATCAACTCGACTCGTCCATCTTTGGTTTTAAAAATGGGTTGGAAAGTTCGGGCGTGCAGGACATCATCGATGAACTTTTGAATGGTCAATAGTCATTATTTGTTTCGCTTTCTGGACAGGTTGTCCAGCCCGGGGGATACGTTTTACATCCGCAATGATTTGAACAGAAAGGCGTCGTTCTAATCATTTGTCGGCAGCGCGACCTTGATTTTTTGGCATTCGGGCCGCGCTTCACTCACCTCAACGTCAATAAAATCAATACAGTTTTTTTGAGAAATTTGGCTCTCGCCCGTCCTTCCCGCTTATTTTTCGCCTGCCACTACAATGAACCACCATGACACAAAAGAAATATTTGTTGGCCAACGCCCGCTCAGGCATTATTTTTGAACGGGCCATGTTATGGTTAAACGTTTAGCAGTTTACATATATTTGTCGCTCATGCCGCTCTGCATGCTTTTTGCGGATGATGCCTATCACACCTATATCCGATCTCAATTGGCCGAGCAATATGGTGTGTACGGCGGCGAATGGATTTTGCCGGACAGCGAGTCGCGCACCAATGCGGCGCTCAAAGCGGATAATGTGACCATTGAGGTGCAGCCGAGTTCCGGCGTCGAGTCGTTCAATCACATTCTGTGTGTAGAGGCGCCGCTTCGTCGCATAAATTCCTGGGATGCGATTCTGCGTTTCCCGACCACGGCGCCGCTGCAAAAGTCGGATGTTGTGTTGCTCATTTTTTGGATCAATAATAACGATTCGCTTAACCGCCGTCATGATGTCATTTTTGATTTTGAAATGGTAAATTTCCCGGATGACCGGCCGCTCTACATGGCGCATCAGATTAAATCCGGTTGGCGGCAGTGGTTGGTGCCCATTCAGGTGAATCGCGATTGTCCGGTGGGCGAGGCGAGATTTCAGCTCCACCTCGGCCACATGCAAGGGCATTTTCAGCTTGCCGGCGTGACCGCATTAAATTTTAAAAATCAGTACCCGTTGGAAAAGTTGCCGCGCTCCATTTTCCACCTCGAATACGACGGGCAGGAAGAGAATGCCGCGTGGCGGCAGGTCGCACTGGAGCGCATCGAAGCGATTCGCCAATCACTTTTGACTCTTAAAATCGTCAATCGATATAACGAGCCGATTGAAGGCGCTCATGTTCAAGTCGATATGTTACGACACGAGTTTGGTTTTGGCTCCGCCATCTCGTCCGATCTTTTTTTTCAGGACACGCATAACGCTCGGCTCTACAGGCAAAAGCTGGAAAACCTCACCGGCGACGGACGTTCCTTTAATGTCGTGACGCTCAAAAACGCCCTCAAATGGCCGGCCTGGGAAGATGACTATGCCTGGGGCACTCGCGAGCAGGCCGTGCACGTGATTCACTGGTTTTTTGAACGCGGCGTGCGCGTGCGCGGCCATAATCTGGTGTGGCCGGATTGGCAAAAAATGCCGGACGATCTCAAGGCCCATGCGGTCAATCCGCTCTACCTCACTAGACGCATCCGCGACCACATTGTGGATGAGGTCGCCTTTCCCGGGCTCAAGGGCTTCATCTCGGAATGGGATGTGCTCAATGAGGTTTTGCATCATGATGATCTCGAGCCGGCGCTCGGTTCGAAAGATATCTATACGTCATGTTTTGAGTGGGCGGCGGCCGCTGATCCGCAGGCGCGACTCTACGTGAACGAAAATAATATCATCTCTGGCAGCCATTCTATTTTTTCGCTGCAGCCGCTCATCTCATTTCTG
>CAYSNA010000423.1:0-4917 GCA_964432185.1 uncultured Cytophagia bacterium | reverse complement strand
GTATCTACCCTGTGAAGCACATATTGATTTTTACAAAAGCCCTCTTAAACAAAATTTAAACACGAATTACACTAATTTTTGCGAATTTACACGAATTAGAAAAAAGAAAACTCGCTAATTCGTGTAAATTCGTGCATAATTAGTGAAAATTCGTGGTAAAAAAAGCACAACAGACATTTCTGTCAAAATCAAGGTGTAGTTCACGGGGTAGATACGTTATTTTAGTTCGAAAAAGTTTTGATGCCAGCATCAAAAAGTAGCGAAAAGCGTATACAACTTCAAAATTGAAATCCTTTTGGCACAATTTCAAATTTGAAGATAAAATCACGCAACGAGGCTATTTTTCAGCATATTTTTCTGGTACAGTTTTCGCTTCTAAAGAACGGCGTCGAAAAACAAATTTTTTCGGCATACTTGCAGGACATTCTCAGAGAGGGAGAACATCATGCTTGCACAACGTTCCGAGTTTTACCAACTGGCGCGTGACAATATGGACGCGCTCTACACCAAAGCCATTCAACTCACACACAGCACACCCAAAGCCGAAGCGCTGGTTCAATCCACCTACTCACAAGCGTATTCGCGATTCGACAGTTTTGACCGTCGCATCGGATTCCGTGAATGGCTGTTCCAGATTATGGAAAGTTTTGCGTAAGCCGCATTCTTACAATTAGCTTGACTTCTCGGCATGATATGATTACAATCCATTAATTTTATTGATTGAGGAGAAGCAGGCTATGCAAAAATCCACCCGGGCCATTTTGTTTTGGACGCCGAGAATCCTCACCATTGTTTTTGCGGCGTTCATCAGCCTTTTTGCGCTGGATGTGTTTGGCGGGGGACTCGGCTTTTGGCGAACCTTACTAGCTCTGATCATCCATCTTGTCCCAACATTTCTTATCATCATTTTTCTCGTTTTGGCCTGGCGTTGGGAATGGATCGGCGCCGTCGTTTACATCGCTCTTGGCATCTTGTATATTATTGTTGCCTATGGCCGATTTCCTGTTATCACCTATGTTATCATCTCGGGTCCGCTCTTTCTTATCGGGATTCTTTTTTTACTCAATTGGTTTTTTCGCAAAAACATGAAACAGGCCCCCAGATAGTGAGTACAAGCACGCATGTTATCAAACTGCAAAAATAGTCATGCCGTTGTATGTATGTTCGCCTGCATTGAAATCCTGGATTCAAAAGGAGGATCATCTTGAAAAGAGTCATTCCGGTCGTTTTGTCGATTATTATCGTGTTGATGAGCTGCGCCACCTTTAAATCCAATATGGCCGAAGAATTTAACAAACCGGCGGAAAAAAATTTCGGCGCCGATCGTGTGGATGTGTTGTTCATTTTCAGCCACTATCGCCAAACCATTGGTTACGACGCCATTCCCAAGCTCGATAACCAATATCAACGTATCCGTGGATTTGATGATTTTTTTCGCGATGCCCTGACCGAATTGAGCAATATCGACAATTATTCAACCTACACCGAATACGCCTCGGACGTGAACGAGCCGGAACGCCGCGCGCTCAAGGACAGTTTGATGCGCACCCACGATTATGTCATCGACATTAAATTCAAACGCGAAAAATCCTTTGCCAAATATTTCCTCGGCACGATTGGCTCAACCATCACTGCGACTTTGGTGCCGATCCCCTATCGCAACTCGTATGCAGTGGATGTGCACATTTTCAATTCGGAGCGGCAGCTCATCAAAACCTATTCGCGTAAATCCGGCTTGACCAAATGGGTGCAGGCGCTCTTGATTTTTGCCTATCCCTTCCATCCGGAAAAACGTAAACAGGAAGAATTGTACGTGGACTTTATGCACGATATTTTTCGGCAGATTGAGGCGGAACGAGTTCTGGTGAAATCGTAGGATGGATCACTCGCTTTAAGCATGTCTTGTTTTACAATCGAGCGAGTTATGCAATCATATAAAGCCACGCGCTGCATCGGTGCCTCATCCTGCCTGTTACTCCCTGTATTGTTCATCATCCGGAGGCGTCCCAATCTCCAAGCCATTCAGAACTTTTTATCACCATAAACGTCGTAAAAAGTAATAATTACTTTCCTCCTCAACCAGTACGCTAGAATTACAAGCTCTGAGAATATCATCCATTGAAATAAATGAAAGGATCGACCAGAATGAAAAGCAGTATCAAATATATCCTTATAATTGTTGTGGCGTGTTTAACCGCTGCGTTTTCCCGGGACTGGCCGCAGTATCTTGGCCCAAACAGGGATAGTACATCACCTCAAAAAGGCCTATTGAGAACCTGGCCGGAAAACGGCCCCGACGTTTTATGGACCGTGTCGGTCGGCCGCGGCTACGGCGGCCCGGTTGTCAAGGACGGCAAAATCTATTTACTCGATCGGGACGACGAGGTTGGCGACAATCTCCGTTGTTTTGAACTTGCCGGCGGTAAAGAGCTGTGGAATTTTGCCTACGACTCTCCCGGCTCGGTGATGTTTCCCGGCTCGCGCAGCGTGCCAACGGTAGATGGAAATTTTATCTATTCCTGTGGCCACAATGGTGAATTGTACTGCGTCAACCTCAACACGCACAAACCCGTTTGGAACAAAAACGTGTGGACCGACTTTGGCGGAAAACCAAATACCGGCGAGCGCGGATTTGGCGGCAGTCCGGATAAATTTCCAACGTGGGCCATTTCACAATGTCCATTGATTTACGGCGATTTGCTGATTATTGCCTCGCAGGCTCCGAAAGCCGGCGTAGTGGCCTATAAAAAACTTACGGGTGAGGTCGCATGGAAAACACCATCACTCGGTCTCACCGGATATGTCAGTCCCGCCATTGTCAAAATTGATGGCCAAGATCACGTCGTGATGATCACGGCCTCCGGCGGCGGCAGAGGCGCGCCTCCCACGCCCGGCACAATTGTTGGCATCGCCCCGCTGACCGGCGACATTTTATGGGAATATGCGGATTGGCAATGCGGCATTCCAATTCCAAGCGCGGTGGACGCCGGCGACAATAAAGTGCTTGTCGTTGGCGGCTACGAACTCGGCGCGGTTATGATCAAAGTTGAGAAAAAAGACGATGGCCGCTATGGCACGACCGAGCTTTTTAAAACCGAAGAATTTGGCGATCAAACAAAACCGCCGATTTTACTAAACGGTCATTTCTATGCGCAATTCGGCACCAACAATACGCGTGATGGTTTGACATGTATGACCATGGACGGCAAGATTTTGTGGAAGACCAAACGTGATCCAGATTTTAATAAAGGCAGCATGATTTTAGCCGACGGATTGATTTTGGCGACAGACGGCGAAAGCACATTGTACCTCATTGAACCCGATCCGTCAGGATTCAAACCGCTGGCATCGGCAGAAGTGCTTGAAAAAGGACAAAACTGGGCGCCTCTGGCATTGGCCGATGGCAAGCTGTTGATCCGGGATCAAAGCCGGATGTTGTGTGTCAAAGTTGCTCAATAAAAATACTCCCCTTTCCTTTTACTCCGTAATGGGACTTTGTACGTTTCTCATTACGCCTCGAGCCCCCCGGGTACTTGCATCCCGGGGGTATCTTTTGGATAGGTCACACCATATTCAACTTGTTCACGCAGGAAAATCAAGTCTCGTTTACTCTGAGATAATCATTTTTCAAGAGAATCATCCCACAAAAAAAGCCCGCCTTTACGCAAGACGGGCTTTATTTTAATCAGATGTGAGCAAGAACTTTATCCAGCCAGCAATTTATTCACTTCTTTCATCACCTCAAACGCATCGGCGACGTACAGTACATCGGCTTTGCCTTGTGCCCAGCCGCAATTGGCGTTCAGGTTGATGGCGCGGCGTTCGTTGACGAAACGCCAGCCGACCACGTGCGGTTCTTCGCCGTGGCAGCATGTCGCGAGTCCTTTTTGATGGCGCGGTGTGGAGCCGGTCTGACCAACCTGATTCAGATGCGTCATAAACGGCAGCACTTCCTGGCCCTCGCCTTTGAGATCGACAAGCGATTTTGTGGATCCGAGAGACGCACCGGCACCTTTCAAAAAGCCGAGGATCAAATCGGCCGCTTCCGGAACATGATGTTGACCATCGGCCTGTTTTTTCGTCCAGCCGGCACCAGCAACGAGTAGTGTTTTCGCATCAGGTTTGATGGTTTGCTCGCCGGTTTGCGGCGCTTTCACGCCTTCAACTGTGGTGCGCGTCAGTGAAGCGTCAACCGCCACCTCAACAGCTTCAACAGCAGCATCGCCGGAAGCTTTGAACGGCGCAAAAACGCCGGAATCAATGCTGATGAACCAGGGGCGCGACGAACGCGTCATTTCAGCCTGCATACGCTGGCGGTAATACCAGCGATGAATGACGAGGGCGCCGTCCTTGACGTCAAATCCCGTGACATGCGAATTGACGCTGCCGCCACAGCGTGCAGCGATACCAGATAACACGCGGCTCATGCGGGAGGTGCCGGGGGCCACGACAATCGTCGCCGCTGACGCCTTGACCAGCGCCTCACCGGCGGCAGCGTCCGTGGCGTAACGGGAGACGGCAAACGCCGCTCCGGAGACCGTCAATGTTTTGCCGCTGACTTGTGATGGTTCAACGGATCCGCCGAACAAACCAACAACCAGCTCGCCGCCGAGTTTGTCGCTCATCTGCGATGCAGCGCCCAAGACCTCAAGCGCATGCCCGGACAAGTGCCCGTTTTCTTCTGTATGCGATAAAAATAATATTTTTTCCATGATGAATTACCTTTTCTATTATCTAAATCCCGACAGGGCTTGAAGCCCTGCCAGGATTTGTAAAGTCAATTAACCTTCCTTCAACCACTCGATGATATCCCGGGCAATTTCCGCCGCCGGAACGTCCTTGACGATTTTCGTATCGCGTCGCTGTGCCGGCACGGCGACGGAATTAAACGTCAATGCGGCATCTTTAATATCGGCC
>CAYSNA010000422.1:0-4932 GCA_964432185.1 uncultured Cytophagia bacterium | reverse complement strand
AGATAAAACCAAGGCGAGAATCCTATCTCGCCTTGGAGGGGGGAATTGATATGCCGGTGCTTTTCGTCGACAAATAAATCAAAATCTCGTTTAAAGCCTGTTGCCGGCGGCTGTATTCTTCGCGCCAATACTGCCTTCACGCATCAACTTGTAGGTAATACGATCAACCAGCGCCTGCCAGCTCGCTTCGATAATATTTTCCGACACGCCGACTGTGCCCCATTTCATGATGCCGTCATCCGATTCAATGGACACTCGGACTTTGGCTTCGGTGCCTTCTTTGCTGTCGAGAACGCGCACCTTGTAATCGCGCAAGCGGATATCTTTGAGGCTCGGATAAAACGGTTCAAGCGCTTTACGCAGCGCCTTATCCAGCGCATCAACCGGACCATGCCCTTCGGCGACCGTATGCTGAACTTCACCATTGACGGTCAGCATGAGCACCGCCTCGGAATGTAAATGTCCTTCCTCATACTTAAAGATGACAACGCGGGCATTTTTTAATTCAAAATAATCCTGGAAATTCCCGGTCGTTTTATGGATGAGCACCTCAAATGAGCCGTCCGCATCTTCAAACTGGTAGCCGAGATGCTCGAGTTCTTTCAGCTTGTTGACGATCTCTTTCAACTCTTCGCTGTTCGACGACAGATCGTGTCCCATTTCTTCGGCTTTTTGCAGGATATTGCTTTGACCCGATTGATCGGAAATGAGCACACGTTGACGATTCCCGATCAGCATCGGATCGATATGCTCATAGGTCAAGCGATTTCGCCGAATGGCGCTGACATGAATGCCGCCCTTGTGCGCAAACGCGCTGTTGCCAACGAACGCCGCCTCTTCGCGGTGCGGTAAATTCGCCACCTCGCTGATATAACGGGATAATGTTGTCAAGTCGCGCAATTGCACGCGGTCGGACACGGTGACATCCTCCAGTTTAAAAGCGGCGTTCGGAATAATGGAACAGAGGTTGGCATTGCCGCACCGCTCACCGTAGCCGTTCATGGTTCCCTGCACATGCATAATGCCGCGTCTGATGGCAACCAGCGTATTGGCCACGGCCACATCGCTGTCATTATGGGTATGAATACCCAGCGGCACGTTAAAACCGGCATCCAAAACCACATCAATAAATTCGGCGACTTTATGCGGCAGGACGCCGCCGTTCGTATCACAAAGGACAAGATAGTCCGCGCCGGCTTTGGCCGCGGCATCCAGCGTTTGGAGCGCATAGTCGGGATTGGCGTTAAAACCATCAAAAAAGTGTTCGGCATCATAGATAACTTCCTTGCCCTGTTCTTTTAGATAGGCGACGGAATCGTAGATAATTTCGAGGTTTTTTTTCAGGGTTGTGCGTAATCCCTCGGTGACGTGCAAATCCCACGTTTTACCAAAGATCGTGACAACCGGCGTAGCGGCTTCAATCAGCAGGCGAATATTGTTGTCTTTTGACGCCTTGGTATCTTTGCGGCGAGTGCTGCCAAAGGCGGCGATTTTGGCATTGTTCCATTCGAATTCTTTCGCACGTGCAAAAAACTCCATATCTTTGGGATTGGAGCCGGGCCAGCCGCCTTCGATGTAATCCACACCAAACTCGTCCAGCCGCCTGGCAATGCGGATTTTATCCTCAGCAGAATATGATATTCCCTCACTTTGGTTTCCATCTCGAAGTGTTGTATCATATATGATTAATGTTTGCGGCATACGCCTTCTCCTTTTCTAACCATTACACCTTAACAAATAACCCTGTCAAGGCACAGCGCCCTGACAGGGTTTTCTTAGACTTGAGTCACATGACCGAGCAAAATTTATGAAAGAATCGCCTTCACTTTTTCAACAATCAGAGCACCCATCTCCGTTGTGGATAAAACAGTATCGCCATCAACGGCAATATCAGCCGTGCGGGCGCCTTGTTCCAGCGCATCAGAAATAGCTTTTTCGATGGCCAACGCTTCGTCCTTTCGATCAAGCGAATAGTGCAGCATCATCGCAACGGACGCGATCGTGGCGATGGGATTGGCCTTGTTTTGTCCGGCGATATCCGGCGCGGAGCCGTGCACCGGTTCGTACATGCCGGTACCATCACCCAGACTGGCGGACGGCAGCATGCCGAGCGAGCCGGTGAGCATGGACGCTTCATCGCTGAGGATGTCGCCAAACATGTTGCCGGTCACAATGACGTCGAACTGTTTCGGCCAGCGCACAAGCTGCATCGCCGCGTTATCGACATACATGTGACTCAGTTGAACATCCGGGTACTCCTTCGCCACCTCCAGAACAATCTTGCGCCAGAATTGCGAGACCTGCAGCACATTGGCTTTATCAACAGAACAGAGTTTGCCATTGCGTTTTTGTGCCGCTTCAAACGCCACTCTGGCAATGCGCTCAACTTCCGGCCGCGTGTAAATCATCGTGCTGATGCCCTTGTAGTCATCCTGTTCGCTCGGCTTGCCAAAATAGATGCCGCCGGTGAGTTCGCGCACGATGAGAATATCAATGCCCTCAATGCGGTCGCGTTTTAAAGAAGAAGCATCAACCAGCGCGGGATAAACCTGTGCGGGGCGAAGATTGGCATAAAGTCCGAGCGCGGCACGCAAGCCGAGCAGGCCGGTTTCCGGGCGTTTCGCTGACGGCAGGTTATCGTATTGCGGCGCACCAATAGCGCCGAGCAAAACCGCATCCGCAGATTTGCAAATATCCAAAGTTGATTCCGGCAACGGCGTATCAAATTCATCAATCGCCACGCCGCCAACTTTGCCATACTGAAGATCCGCCGTAAATCCGGATGCCTCCGCAACAGCCTGCAAAACCTTGACCGCTTCTCCAACAACTTCGGGACCGATACCGTCGCCCGGGAGAACCGCTATATTATAGTTTTCTTTTTTCATGGATTGACTTTATCCTGTTTAATCAGATCAATCCTGTCAGGGCTTGAAGCCCTGACAGGGTTTGGTCATTTGACATTCGTAATTTGAAATTATTTTAAACCGATTTCGGCTGGGCGTTCCTCAGTCTGTTATGCGCGTGAATATAGGCGCGTATACTCGCTTCAATCACATCGGTGCTGGCGCCGCGGCCAACAAATTTTCGGCCGTTATTGGTGATCGTCACGTGCACCTCGCCCATGGCGGATTTACCGCCGGGCAACGCCTGCAGCGTATATTCCATCAATTTGACCGGCTCGCCGATAATTTTATCAATCGCCTTGAACGCCGCATCGACCGGGCCATCACCAATGGACGCATCCTGAATAGTGTTGTCCTTATGCTTGAGAACGATCGTGGCGGTCGGCAGCACTTTGTCACCGCTTAGAATGTGAAAATAATCAAGCTTGTACGCTTCCTCAAAATCCTGCACCTCATCGCTGACCAGGGCATCAAGATCAGCATCAAAGACTTCCTTTTTCTTGTCGGCGACGAGCAGAAAACGTTCGTAAACTTTTTCCAGTTCTTCTTTGGACAGATTATAGCCAAGATCTTTGAGACGGCTTTTCAAACCATGTCGACCGGAATGCCGGCCAAGAACGATTTTTGTATCGCCCCAGCCAACGCTTTCCGGCGTCATAATTTCGTACGTTGTGCGGTCTTTTAACATCGCATCCTGGTGGATGCCGGCTTCATGCGCAAAAGCATTGGCGCCAACAATCGCCTTGTTCGGCTGCACCAGCATACCGGTGATGGTGCTGACCATTCGACTGGTTTTGACAATTTCTTCCGTTTTGATGGTCGTATGCTTGCCGTAATAAGCCTCTCGAGTTTTCAGCGCCATGACAACTTCTTCGAGCGAACAGTTTCCGGCGCGCTCGCCAATACCGTTGATGGTCACTTCCACCTGCTGCGCGCCGTTACGCACGGCCGCCAGAGTGTTGGCCACGGCCAATCCCAAATCATTATGACAATGCACGCTGAGAATAGCGTTATTCATGTTTGGCACATTTTGAAAAATTTCGTTGATCAATCCGCCAAATTCATCGGGATTGGAATAACCGACGGTGTCCGGCACATTGATAGTCGTCGCGCCGGCGCTGATTGCCGCTTCGATGATTTTGAACAGGAACTCCTTGCCGGTACGCGCCGAGTCTTCCGGAGAAAATTCAATATCATCAAAATAACGCTTGGCCCGCGTGACGCCTTTGACCGCCATCTCCAAAATCTCGTCTTCGGATTTACGAAATTTCTTATCCATGTGAATTTTGGATGTGGCAATAAATGTATGGATGCGCGGTTTTGCCGCTTTCTCCAACGCGGCCGCCGCTTTGTCGATATCCAGATCAACGCATCGGGCCAGTCCGCAAATTGTTGATCGGCGGATCGCTCTGGCCACGGCGTCGACGCCGGCGAATTGAGCATCGGACGACACCGGAAAACCGGCTTCAATCACATCGACATTCAAACGCTCCAACTGTTTGGCGATTGTGACTTTGTCTTCCACGCTCATGCTGGCGCCCGGCGATTGCTCACCGTCGCGCAGCGTTGTATCGAATACAATAATTCGATTTCTATCCTTACCCATAAAGGACCTCTATTTTTTCAACCAACTCATCATACTGCGCAGTTCTGCGCCTACTTTTTCGATTTTATCATCGTTCAAGAGTCGGCGGTAACCGTTAAATTTCGGTCCGTTGGCTTTGTTTTCCAAAATCCATTCGGTGGCAAAGGAACCATCCTGAATGTCTCGCAGCAATTTTTTCATGCCCGCTTTCGCTTCGTCACCAATGACAACCGGACCTTTTACCAGGCCGCCGTATTCGGCAGTATCACTCACCGAGTAATACATTCCGGCTAGACCGCCTTCGTATATGAGGTCCACGATCAGCTTGACTTCGTGCAGACACTCAAAGTACGCCATCTCCGGTTGGTAGCCGGCGTCGACAAGGGTATCAAATCCGGCTCGGATCAGTTCGGTGATGCCGCCGCAGAGCACGGCCTGTTCACC
>CAYSNA010000421.1:0-4940 GCA_964432185.1 uncultured Cytophagia bacterium | reverse complement strand
TCAGATTTAGCATAGTTTTACCCGTTATTCAAAAAGTGTCCGGTAATGAATTTTTTTTTAAGACTGGATAAATATCAAAAAGCTGAGAGGCGATAGCTGAACGCTGACAGCTACTTTAATAAATGCACGGCCAAACCGCTCAACAATTTGGGTTCAAACCACGTCGATTTTGGCGGCATCACATAACCGGCATCGGCCACGTCCATCACCTGTTGCATGCTGGTGGGATAAAGCGAAAACGCCACCGCATACTCACCGGAATCGACGAGGCGCTCTAGCTCGTGGTCGCCGCGAATACCGCCGATGAAATCGATGCGATCATTCGTGCGCGGATCATCAATATTTAAAATGGGGAAGAGCAGGTTGTCCTGCAGAATGGAGACGTCCAAACTTTTCACCGCATCCGCCGCCACAAAGTGTTCTTTAATTTTTAAAAGATACCACGAGCCATCGAAATACATGCCGAATGTTTTTCGTTCGTTGACGCCGGCAAACTGAGAGGCAGCCGTAATGTCAAATTTTGCTTCAATCTTGCTGAGAAAATCCTGTTTTGAATGTCCGTTTAAATCTTTGACCGCCCGGTTATAGGGCAATACCAATAAATCCGAATGCGGAAATGTGACCGTCAAAAAATAGTTGAACGGTTCATCGCCGGTAACGTTATTGAATTCCTTGCGTTTTTGCGCACACAAGACGGACGCGGTTTCAGACCGATGATGGCCATCAGCAATATAAAGAGAAGGCAACGCGGCAAACGCGTTTCTGATCAACTCGTTGTACGGTTGATAATCCACTTTGTAAAAAATGTGATGCACATCATGAAAGCTCGTAAAATCATATACCTTGAGGCTTTTTTGTAAAAGCATTGTCATCAATTTGGCCATATTTTCCGTTTGTCGATAGGCGAGAAAAACCGGGCCGGTTTGCGCGTTGAGGGCGGTCATCAAACGGAGCCGGTCCTTGACTTTTTCGGGGCGCGTATGTTCGTGTTTTTTGATGATGCCCTGATCGTATTCTTCAACAGAGGCGATGCCGACAAATCCGGTTTGTACGTGCTCACCCATAATCTGCTGATACAGGTAATAGCACGGATCTTCGTCCGGCAATAAAATATAGTCGTCAATAAACGCTTTTAGTGCTCTGGTGCCCTGTTGATAGACGGCATCGGAGTATGGGCTGACATCCGGCGCCACATCAATTTCCGGCTTGATGATATGCAAAAACGAATGCGGATTATCGTGTGCGAGATGTTGTGCCTCTTTTGAACTCAGGACATCGTACGGTAGGGATGCAACTTTATCAACCAGCGCCGGATTTGGGCGCAATGCGCGAAATGGAAGAACTGTAGCCATGGATATGCCTCCTTAAAAATGACGCGCAATAATAACAAGAATGATTTGAAAAAACAAGGGAAAGACGTGCGTGCAGGAGGGTGATTTTGACTTTTGTAGGCCCAAAAGCCTTTTGCTAAAAAGCAAAGGTTTTGCTTGACATAAAGCGCTTTATTTATTAGTTTAATCCAACGCAAACCGGACCGAAGTTCTCTTCGATTCGGTTTGCTTTTTTTTATGGCTACCGCAAATCGACTAAAAGATGTAAAGCCACCAATGCTGACGTGAATAACACCTTTGGTGGTTTTTTATATTGAGTGAAAATGAAATATGATATAAATGAGGTGATGTGATGAAAGCGATGTATTTAACCCAGGAACAATTTGACAAGATGACCGAAGAGTTAAGGTACTATAAAACGGTCGAGCGCAAAAGAGCGATAGAAGACATTGCCACCGCGCGCGAGCACGGCGATTTGAAGGAAAACGCCGAGTACGCGGCTGCAAAAGAAAAACAGGCGCTGATCGAAGGTAAAATTCTCCGGCTCGAAGAAACGCTGTCGCGTGCGCGCGTGTTAACCGATGAAATGATGGCAATGAATATTGTCCGCGTTGGTAGCAAAGTGAAATTGTTCGATACCAAATGGGACGAAGAAATTGAATATGAGATCGTGCCATCTGCGGAATTCAATCCGTCAGACATGGATGCCATTTCTGTCGATTCGCCTGTGGGCAAAGCGCTCATCGGCAAAACGGTTGATGACCTGGTTGAAATTGACGTCCCGGCCGGAAAAATTGAATACAAAGTTATGGCGATTAACTAATGGCTCGACATGCAAATCTCTTGGACCGAGACAAAACCGCACTCATTGTGGTGGATATGCAGGCGCGTTTTGCGCCGATTATCCCGGAATTTGCTGAAATTGAGCGGAACATCCTTGTGCTTGTAAAAAGCTGCAAAATTCTCGGTCTGCCGGTTTTTTATACGGAACAATATCCCAAAGGCCTCGGGCGTACAACAGAGGTCGTCAGGCAGGAACTGGGAGACCTGGCGCCCATCGAAAAGATGCGCTTTTCCATTGCTGAAGAAACCGAACTGAAAACGGCACTCGAACAGTTGGGCATCACGCACATCATCCTCGTCGGTATTGAAACGCATGTTTGTATGCTGCAATCGGCACTTGATTTTTTGCATCTCGGCTATATCGTTCATCTTATTTTTGATGCGACAGGTTCACGAAAACACATCAACCGTGATGTCGCCGTCGAGCGGATGCGGCAGCAGGGAGTTACCGTTTCTGTCACCGAATCAACGATCTTTGAACTCGCCGAAATTTCCGGCACCAATGAATTCAAGCAACTCTCGCAATTGATAAAATAATTTTCGCATGTCTTTTTAGCATTGTTTCTCGCAGTCAGATTTTTATCTTTATTAAAAAATCCATAGGGATGTGTTTGCTCCAATCCCACGTTCTTTTATACTTGATAAAAAAATGAAAATCGACTGGTCGATGCGTTTCAGAATCCTTTCAGGATGACTCGCATCTAATCTGTCGATGAAATGATTTTTTGAACAGATTCTTTTTGGAGGACAAATGCGAGACGTTATTATCATTGGATCGGGCCCGGCCGGATTGACGGCTGCCATTTATGCGGCGCGTGCCAATCTTAAACCCCTCATCATTGCCGGTCTGGAACAGGGCGGACAAATTACCCTAACCGACGACCTGGAAAATTATCCCGGATTTCCTGAAGGTGTAAAAGGATTTGAATTATATCAAACACTTGAAAAACAAGCACAACGATTTGGCGCCGAAATGTTGTACGATGTTGTGACCGAGGTCGACTTGACCGGGAAGATAAAAAAAGTCAAAACCGCAACCGAAGAATTTGAAGCCAGAGTTGTGATTATCGCAACCGGTTCGACACCGAAAAAGCTTGACGTGCCCGGTGAAAAAGAATATATCGGCAAGGGCGTTTCCTATTGCGCGACCTGTGACGGTTTCTTTTATACTGGAAAACATGTTGCGGTTATCGGTGGTGGCAACAGTGCCATGGATGAAGGCTTGTTCCTCACACGTTTTGCAGACAAAGTGACGATCATCCACCGTCGCGATCGTCTTCGCGCTGATAAGATTTTGCAAGATCGCGCGTTTGCGAATGAAAAAGTCGATTTTATCTGGGACACAGTCGTGGAACAGGTTGTTGGGAAAGACATTGTTACAGGCCTGAAATTGAAAAATGTCAAAACCGGAGAAATTACCGACTATCCGGTTGATGGCGTTTTTGTGTTCGTCGGCCACTATCCGAATATCGATCTATTTGGCGATCAAATTGAACTCGATAAAGACGGCTATATCGCTACGAACAATCGCACATTTACCAATTTAAAAGGCGTTTTTGCCTGTGGCGATGTGCAGGACAATATTTATCGTCAGGCAATCACGGCAGCCGCTTCTGGATGCCAGTCTGCCATGGAAGCAGAAAAATATATTGCTGAACTGGAAGGTGAAGCTTATCCTGGAAAATAAAATCGATTGATGCAACTTTCAACCGATGTCATCGTAAACAACCGTTAAAAAATGACATCGGTTTTTCTGTTGAGGATATCATGGAAACACGTTCAAAAAGTTCTTTTTACGTTGGTGCGGCGTTCATTATTCTGGGCGTTCTTTTTCTTCTCAATAATGCGCGGATCATCAGTTTTGATTTTTTATTTGAAAATTTTTGGCCGCTGCTTCTTATTGCTGTTGGCAGCCTGGTTATTTATACTAGCTATCGCAAAAAAAATACGCCCACCGGTGGACACACCACTTTTGCTGACCGCTCCGAAGAGTTCAATGATGATTTTATTAACAACTCTGTTACCTTTGGTGAGTATAATGTTGTGATTGATAGCCAGAGCTTTAAAGGAGGACGCCTGACAACCACTTTTGGTGAAATGAATGTTGATCTCACACGGGTAAAACTGGCTGAAGGTTTGAATATCCTTAATTTGAACTCGACTTTTGGTGAGTTAAATGTGAGTCTTCCTAAGGATATGCCTGTGCGCGTAACGGCCAGTGTGGTTGCTGGTGATATCAAAATTACCAACCAAAAATGGGATGGCTTGAACAAGCGCGCTGTTTGGCAGAGTGACTCATATGATTCTGCATCTGCAAAACTTGATATTTCGAGTCAAATCGTCTTTGGTGAGATCAAGGTTTGGTAGTTTATATTTATTTTTTGAAAGCCTCCTTATTTTGTATGGAGGCTTTTTTTGCCCTGAATTTTTCCTTAGTGAACTATAAATTTCTTTTTTTGATATGTTGAATCATCTCATAAGAATTAATTGTGATTTAGATAATCGAGTTGGTCATTACTTCATCCGCACCAGTTTGCTCAATTAGCAAAAATATCATTTTTTAATGAAAATTCTCAATAAAGTGCTTGCGGCTTAGGAAAAAAGTGTTATCTTTGTATCTGCTTTATTGAGGCAGGGAATTGAGCTGTTATGTTGAAATTCCCACCATGTTGGCAAGTTTTTGAAAAAAAGTCTGAGAAATATCAAAAAACTTGTTGACAAAGAAAGGAAAAAGCCGTATCTTTTACGGCTTTGCTTCTAAGAAAA
>CAYSNA010000420.1:0-4940 GCA_964432185.1 uncultured Cytophagia bacterium | reverse complement strand
GAAATTCGAAAGCATGTATCCATACTCGGGCAGATCGGCGTTATTCGAATAGACACTTGGATAGACAATAAGATTCACCTCGTCCAATCCCAAATCCGACAAACCGTTTTTCAATTCCCTGGTCCAGTCCAAAGCCAATAAACGGCGCGTCTTCCATTTTGGTTTATCATCCTCAGGCTGATTCGGCACATCGACAAGAATGGCCAGTTTTTTATCCTGCGGTAATTTCGGAAAAACAGCTTTTACGAGTTGAACGAGGTCGTCTTTGGTCAATATTTGCATTCTTCACCCGGGTGTTATAATTTGATCGATAGAGCCGTTGCCTCAACTAATGTATGGCTTTCCCAAGACGATTCCAACGAACTTTGTGATGAAATTTGTCCCATGAAAAATAAACAATCCCGGGACGCCCTAAAATATATTCCTGGGGAACCGGGCCCCACATACGGCTATCAAAACTATTGTCACGGTTATCACCTATGACAAACACGTGATTTTGAGGCACGACAAACGGCCCAAAATCTTTTTGGATCATTCGCTCATCTTCGACATGACGAATCGTATATGTGAGATCATCCGATGTCACTCGATAGTTCATCACGCTTCGAGATTCTTCCATATCAAACTCTTTTGACAGGAAATCTATTTCGCCCTCCGGCTGATCGTTCACAAAAAGTGTTCCATTTTTCATCTCGACCTTTTGCCCACCGACAGCAACACAGCGCGATACATAATGTACTGACGGACTTTTTGGATATTTAAAAACAATCATACTGCCGGGGTAAATCTTCTCGAGATGTTTTTTCGTCATATCCACGTAAATATAATCGCCATCAAGAATTGTCGGCTTTTGCGACCCGGCCGGTATTCGATAAGTTTTCATTGTCGTTGTGGACAGCAAATATGCTGGACCGAGCCTCAAGAAATAAAAAGCAATGATTGCAACAGCAATTAGCAGTGCATATCGCTGCGGCTTTTCAGTTTTGTGGATGACAACTGTTCTGGCGACAAGATCATGAAATGCGCGTTTTTTTGTGGTAAATAACATCAACAAATGACCGATACTGCCAAGCGTTATACTGATCAGATATAAAATCCCGCGCAACAAACTTGTGCGGAAAGAGATCGGCCTCAAATGATAATCCATCACAACGAGTCCAAAAACCTTTTTGCCAATGGATTGACGGCCTTCGGCATTGAACCAGGCAAAATACAATACGGTTACAATCCAACATGCAAACAGTAAAACGACAAACAAAATGCCAGTAAATACGACTGGATCAGAAACCAAAATTAAAAAAAACCGAACTATAAAGGTGATGGCGACGACGATGCAATAAATGATTAGACCATCAACACAAAAACTGGCAGCCCTCACCCAAAATCCGGCATAGTTGGTATTATCGTCGTTCATAATCAGTCCCCTTTCTTGTTTAAATGGATGAAAATCCCCGAATTTTTATCACTCATTCTCTTTGCGTCGCGCATTCAAATCCGTTTCGATTTGTCGTAGCTGAGTTTCGCTCAGGGCATAAAATGCCACAATTGCAATACAAGCAGCCACGCCGATGGCCGGGTAGACGCTCATCATCATGCGCATGCCGAACAAGGTATGCGCGGTTTGCGCGACGTTCGCCTCGTAGCCGTAGCCGGCGAGAATCCACAAGGCCAGGGCGCCGCCAAGCGCACCGCCGGATTTTAGCCCAAACGTTGAAGCCGAATAAAACAAGGCCGTAGCGCGGCGGCCGGTTTTCCACTCGGAGTAATCTGCCGCATCGGCCATCATGGACCAGAGCAGCGGCATGGTTGGGCCGGAGGCAAACGACTGTAAAAGCTGCAGGGCAAAAATCAGCACAATATCTTGCGGCCGCGCAAAAAAGTTGGCGAGAATAGCGAGGCCGGTGATGATCAGACAGCCAATCAATGAATTCCGTTTGCCGAACTTTTGCGTCAACCATTTCGGCAAAAACATCGCGGCAAGAATGATGGCGGTGCCGGACGTCAGGTAGGCGGTGGCCAGCTTTTCCTTGCCGACAAAATAATCAAAATAATAGACAATGATGGCGCTGCGGACGCCGATGTAAATCAGCATAACAAAAAGTGTTAACGTGATGACAATCCACGGCGGATTGGAGAGCAAATCTTTAAAATCCTGTTTGACGCTCGTTTTCATTTTCGGATCAGGGTGTACGCGTTCGCGAACACTGCTGAACATGATCAGGAACAATCCTATACTTAATACCGAAAACATAATCATGATCATGAGCCAGCCCTTTTGTTCATTGCCGGCGCCCAGCACAGCGACCAGAGGCAGGGTGAACGCCTGGATCATCAAGTTGCCGCTAAAGGCGCCGAAGAAACGAAAGGATTGCAGGCTGGTGCGATCCACCGGATCCGAAGTCATGACGCCGCCGAGGGCGGAGTACGGGATCATCATGGCGGTGTAGATAATGAACATGGCCGTGTAGGTGGCATAAGCGTAAATCAATTTGCCGGTTGGCCCCCAATTGGGGGTGATGAACAGTAAAACACCAAACACAGCATAGGGTACACAGAGCCACAAAATATATGGACGAAACTTGCCCCATTTAGTATTGGTGCGGTCAGCGATGGCGCCCATTATGGGATCATTGGCCGCATCAAAAAGTTTGACAATGAGAAACATGGTTCCGGCGGCCGCAGCCGGAAGGCCATACACATCCGTATAAAATTTGGCGAGATAAAACATGATGGTCGTCCAGAGAAAGCTGCCGGCCACTTCGCCAACGCCATAACCGATCTTTTCCTTGACTTTCAGTTTTTGCACGTACCTCTCCTCAGCATAATTTAACAGGGGGATTTGAATGGACAGCGGGATAAATCGTTTTAATTACACATATTCGCGTCTCAAACACAAGCAAAAAATCAGTTCAAAACAAAAAAAGATCGTAGCACAGACGACTTAATAAATAGGGAGATACACAAGATTTAACTTTGAAGTTTGTGCAAAGATTTGTATGATACAATCCGAATTCACCTTCGAAATATAGCCAGTCCACTTCCACCTTTTGATCCTGGTGTACCGGAAAAAGCAGTCGGGGGAATTACATGATAGTCGAGATGAAAAACTGTATCCCGACCACAAGACAAGACTATACACAAAAGCGAAATAGAAACCACAAACAAAAGGAGACGCCTATGAGTTACCGGGAACGTATTGACCTTTTGCTCAAAGATGTGAACAAAGTCCAAATTGATCCGTCGCGCAAAAAGATGATCCAGGATTCTGTCGATCAGAAACGCTGTGTTGTTATGCCGACAGGCACCTTGGCGACCTGGACTCCTCCGCACTCCACAGGCCGTAGCCCCAAAGATACCTATATTGTGAAACGACCGGAGAGCGAAGCGACCATCGACTGGACGTCTGCCAATTGTATTCCGATGGATGCGGAGACACTGGATATGATTTTTGATGATGCCGTCCAGCTCTTTCAGACAAAAAACAATCTCTATGCTCTCAATCGCGTTGTCGGTGCGGACTCGTCTTATGCGTTGCCGGTTTTGAGCGTAACCTATGATCCGCTCAGCTCGCTGTTTATCGATAACATGTTCCGCCCGGTACCGGCTGATATTCACCAGAGTATTTATGCCGAACAACCGTTTCTGCTCGTCAGTGTGCCGTGGGATATGCTTGATGGCGAAAAATACAAAGGTCGTTTGCGCGACCTTGGCGGCGGCAAAACATCCGGTATTGCGGTTACGGTTGATTTTGACAACCGCATCGGCATCGTTTTTGGCTCGGCTTATATGGGCTCGATGAAAAAGCTTATTTTTACGGTGATGAACTACTACCTGCCGGCCGCCGGTATTTTACCCATCCACTGTTCAGCGAACGAAGGCGCAAACGGCGACAGCGCTCTGCTGCTTGGTTTGTCCGGAACGGGTAAGACGACGCTGTCCGCTGATCCGGATCGCGCGCTCCTCGGCGATGATGAACACGGCTGGAATGATCACGGTATCGCCAATTTTGAATACGGCTGCTACGCCAAACTCATCAATTTGAATCCCGAAAAAGAACCGGATATTTTTCACGCGACCTTTCACTCGGATCATTATCTCGAGCACGGCGCCATTGTTGAGAATTTGATGGTCTACCCGGATGGTAAATTTGATTTGGACGATGATCGCATCACGCCGAACTCACGTGCCTCCTATCCCCTGCGTTATAATTCAAATGTCAAAGAATCGGCCGTCTCCGGTCACCCGAAATGTATTCTGTTTTTGACCGCGGACGCCTATGGCGTGTTGCCGCCGGTTTCCAAATTATCCAAAGAACAGGCGATGTTGTGGTTCATTATGGGTTATACCTCAAAACTGGCCGGCACCGAAACCGGCATCACCGAACCGCAGGCGACATTCTCGCGTTTCTTTGGCGCGCCGTTTATGCCGCGTAATCCTTCCGATTATTCTGATCTGCTCGGCGCCAAAATGGACAAACATAATGTCCCGGTCTACCTGGTCAATACCGGTTGGAGCGGCGGACCGTACGGCGTCGGCAGTCGCATGGACATCAATTTGACGCGCGCTATGGTCACTGCGGCGTTGAACGGCGACCTAGAACACGTCGAGTACGATCTCGATCCGGTCTTCAAAGTGCTCGTGCCGAAAACCTGTCCCAATGTGCCGAATGATGTTTTACACCCGGTTAACACCTGGGATGACAAAGCGGCCTTTAAAGCCAATGCCGAAAAACTGGCAAAGCAATTCGCAACTCACTTTGACAAGAACTTTAAAGACAAAGTCGATAAAGCGATTGAAGACGCCTGTCCTGGCGAATAATTTTTTACATTGTACCAAATTAAAAAAGGGAGTTCATATGAATTCCCTTTTTTTATGTCACTACCAAACACATTGTGGATAGAACGCGGATTTAACGGATCAGATGGATGAAAACGGATTTT
>CAYSNA010000419.1:0-4947 GCA_964432185.1 uncultured Cytophagia bacterium | reverse complement strand
ATGCACAGCAGAGCTGTTGAAACATTCATACTGACTGAGCAAACGGGGCTGCAACCGGGCCGGCTGACGAAAAACTGTCGGACGATAAAAATGCCGCATGCTGATAAACGGGGCTGATGACAGACTCATGTTATTGATTTGAACGTTATGGTTTGGGGAGTAAACGATGAATGAACATCCTGAATTGAAAAAATGGCAGGTTTTGGCCGCGCATGAATTACGGGGACAAGGTATTGATTCACTTTTTCACCAGACGCCCGAGGGGATCAGTATAAAGCCGTTGTATACCGCTCAAGATCTGCACGATTTGCACTTTGTCAATAGCCTGCCGGGCCTCGATCCGTTTGTTCGTGGTGTTCGCGCAACCATGTACACAAACCAGCCATGGACGATCCGTCAATATGCCGGTTTTTCAACCGCAGAGGAATCGAACCTGTTTTTTCGCCAGTGCCTGGCCAACGGTCAAAAAGGATTATCGGTTGCCTTTGATCTGCCGACGCATCGCGGCTATGATTCCGACCATCCCCGAGTTGTTGGGGATGTGGGCAAAGCGGGAGTACCTGTTGATTCGGTTGAGGATATGAAAATCCTTTTCAATGGTATCCCGCTGGATAAAATTTCGGTTTCGATGACCATGAACGGCGCGGTTCTGCCGATTCTGGCCGCGTACATTGTCGCTGCCGAAGAACAGGGCGTTAAACAGGATCAGTTGTGCGGCACTATTCAGAATGACATTCTGAAAGAATATCTGACCCGTAACACCTATATTTATCCGCCGGAACCATCGATGCGAATTGTTTCCGATATCATCGGTTATTGCTCCAGACATATGCCGAATTACAATAGCGTGAGTATTAGCGGCTATCATATGATGGAGGCCGGAGCGGATTCCGTGCTGCAAACCGCCTTTACGCTTGCCGATGGATTGGAATACGTCAAAGCCGCATTAAGGGCAGGTTTGGATATCGATCAATTCGCGCCCCGACTTTCTTTTTTCTTCGGCGTTGGGATGAATTTCTTTATGGACATTGCCATGCTGCGAGCCGCGCGTTATTTATGGGCCGATTTGACCAAACAGTTCAATCCGAAAAATCCAAAATCGTTAATGCTCCGAACGCATTGTCAGACGTCGGGATGGAGTTTGACGCAGCAGGATCCCTATAATAATATCATACGCACTACCCTGGAGTGTCTTGCGGCGGTGCTGGGTGGAACGCAATCGCTTCATACCAACGCTTTTGACGAAGCCGTCAGTTTGCCGACCGATCTTTCCGCCCGTATTGCCAGAAATACGCAAATCATCATTCAGGAAGAATCGCATATCACGCGCGTCGTTGATCCGCTTGGCGGTTCTTATTATGTTGAATCATTAACCCATAGTATTATTGAAAAAGCGACCAGGATCATAACTGAAGTTGAAGCCATGGGCGGCATGGCCAAAGCCATCAGTACCGGTATGCCCAAAATGAGGATTGAAGAATCGGCAGCCCGGCGGCAGGCGCGAATTGATTTAGGCGAAGATGTGATTGTCGGCGTTAATAAATATATTGTCGATGATGAATCCCTGATGGACGTTCGGGAAATTTCCAGTACCGTTCGGGAGCAACAAATTCAGCGATTAGAAGAGATTAAGCAGACTCGTGATGCAGTGCGCGTTGAACAAACGTTGCAGGCGATAATAAATTGCGCCAGATCGGATGGCAATCTGCTTGAGGCCTGTCTTCCGGCGATCCGTGCGCGGGCTACCGTGGGCGAAATTTCCAATGCGCTGGAACAGGTGTTCACGCGCTATATTGCGACAACGCAGTGCATTTCCGGTATTTATGCTTCCGAATGTGCGGATGACGAGATCATCGCGTCGCTGCGCAAGCGGACGGCACTTTTTGCCGAAAAAGAGGGACGGCGGCCCAGGATGCTCATCACCAAAATGGGACAGGATGGGCATGACCGCGGCATGAAGGTCGTCGCGACGGCTTTTGCGGATTTTGGATTCGATATAGATATCAGCCCGATGTTCCAGACGCCGGAGGAAGCGGCGCAAATGGCTGTTGAAAATGACGTGCATGTGGTGGGCGTGTCGAGTCTCGCTGCCGGGCACAAAGTTCTCGTGCCGGAACTGCTCGCTCACCTGAAAAAACGTGGCGGTGATGACATTCGTGTCGTCGTTGGCGGCATCGTTCCGCCATCAGATTACGATTTCCTTTATGACCTCGGCGTCGCCAAGGTGTTTGGCCCGGGAACTGTTGTGACCGAATCCGCGAATCAGGTTTTAAATATTCTGGAACGGCGATGATAGACAATCCCGATTACTATATAAACGGCGTTCGTTGCGGCGACCGAAAGATCCTTTCCAAAACCATCACCTTAATTGAAAGTTCGCTTGAACGCCATCGTCATCTCGTCTCCAGCGTGATAAAGGCACTGTCGCCCGGTACCGGCAAGACGATTCGGTTGGGAATCACCGGTTCACCCGGTGTGGGGAAAAGCACATTGATCGAAGCCTTGGGTCTTTATCTGATCGAGGAACACGCGTTAAATGTGGCGGTACTTGCTGTCGATCCGAGCAGTGCCGTGAGCGGCGGCAGCATTATGGGGGACAAAACGCGTATGGAACACCTTGCCGCCAACCAGCACGCTTTTATTCGGCCATCTCCCGCAGGTGGCGAACTGGGCGGCGTGACTCGAAAAACGCGGGAATCCATGCTTGTGTGCGAGGCGGCAGGGTACGATGTGATCGTGGTCGAGACCGTCGGCGTTGGACAATCCGAAGCGGCTGTCGCTGCCATGGTGGATTTTCTCCTCGTGTTGATCATGCCGGGCGCCGGTGATGAGCTTCAGGGAATGAAACGCGGCCTTCTGGAGCTGGCTGATGCTCTTGTGGTTAACAAGGCGGATGGCGATAATCTTGAAAATGCCAGACTGACCAAACGACGATATGAGAGCGTCATGGGCTTTTGTGCGGCGGAATCGGCATGGCAGCCGCCGGTGCTGTTGTGCAGCGCTCTGGAAAAAGAGGGCATCGAGACCATCTGGAATGTGGTGACCGAGCATCATAATCAATTCAAAGCGACAGGACTGCTTGAGCAGAAACGACGGGCGCAAGCCGTGGAGTGGATGCGCTATCTCCTGAATGGCGAACTGCAAAACTGGTTCGTTCATCTTCCGCAGGTTTCCGGCCTGTTGTCGGATTTGTCTCGTGATGTTGAACGGGGCAAGTTGTCCCCAGCCGACGCTGTGAATCAATTGATGTCAGTGTTGCATCAATCACCGTTATAAATGCCGCACACTGGGCTGTTCCACTATTTGTTGTGCACAGGATGTTTTATAATCCACCCGCATTGTCCGCCGGTTTTTACATCGGCTGTCAATTTGCGAACGAGAGTCCGGACGCTTTTTTGCTTTGGTCGAAGGTGATTTGAGTTTGATCGCGACCGAGTATAGCTCCTATTAAATTCTTCCCTGAGGAAAATCAGTTTTTATAAACCTGGAGATCCCGTACCGGGAAAGCGTGCCGCGGTTCGGGAGGGTGTTGACTTTATCCAAGGTGATTGGCAAAAAAATCTTTGGTCTTTTCCCACATTGCTTTTGACAGCACATGTCCGGCGCCTTCTTCGATAAAGTAGCTGAATCGATCCGATGCCTTTTGGTCCGCATACGTTTTTTCGATCCGCTTGATCCCCGCCCGTGCGTAGGCGATCGGCGAACCCTCGTCTTTTTCGCCAAGATTGAGGTGCAGCGCACGTGGAGCGATGAGGGCGGCGATGTCGGGCGTGTCACCAAACTGCTTCCAGCCGGGCACAAAATTGGGAAAGCAATGCAGAATTTTGGTGTCGTGTATGGCATCGTAGGTTGGCAGGCAGCAGTTGCCAACAAGCGCCTTGAGCCGTGGTTCGTGCGGGCCGACCAGCCATGTGTGGGTGGAGCCCATGGAGTGGCCGTAACAGCCGATGCGATTCGGATCGACTTCGGGCCTTTCGCACAACAGATCAATCGCGCGGCGCATGTCGAGGATGTTTTTCCAGGCCATACATTTGCCATTCACGACATAGCGCAGAAACTCGAAACGTTCAAAATCGCCGCCCTTCAGTTTGCCGGAGGGATCCTGACGCTCCTCGAAACAAAGGGCATCGGGGCAGAAAACCACATAACCTTCCTTTGCCAGCCAGGCGCCGGTAAAATGCTCGGGATTGCCAGCAAGCCCCGCAGGTTCGCTCTTGCCGAGATGGTATTCTCCGTTGTGTTGATGCCAGACTGCAATAGCGGCATTGTTCTTCGTCACGCCGTCGGGAACCAGGAGCAATCCGGTGAGCCGTTCACCGGGCTCGGGTTCGTAGCTGATGGTTTCGATCCGATATCCGTCTTTTTGATCGATCTTGTCGACCTTGGTATTCAGCGGTGTCGGTTTGGGCCAGGGCCCGCCGAGGCAGGTGACAAGATGCTGGCGCTGCTTCTCCGGTTTTGTTAAAGAGTCCTGTGAGAAAACCGGCAGGGCCATCACGCCGGCGGCCAGGGCGCCGGTCTGCAGAACGGTTCGGCGTGTGGGATTCCAGGGTATATTTTCACGATATGGCATGCGTGTTTTGATACTCCTTTTTGATGAGTTTTGTTGTTTTGCCGATCCCGGCGTGATCGCGTGGTCGGACGAGTAGAATGTTGAGTCGAAATGATTCTGCTCAGCGCAGCGCTCACGCGGGTGGTTAGCCGCCACTTGACGAACGGCACCTCTTCTTGAATGTGACAGCCGTCAAAGCCGCCGGCCATCACCTGCGGTAAAATGTCAGGAAATTTAATGTACGTTTCAAGTTATTTTTGAGGGATACGGGCGCGGTAGTCGATTCACAAAAATCGTCGCCCGGATATTCAGCCATTAATGCTCGGGGTTTGGATTTTGGTTATTTTGACGCTGAGCGGCAAGTAGGTCTTCCGCCGCTGGTGCGGCGGAAGGAG
>CAYSNA010000418.1:3087-4961 GCA_964432185.1 uncultured Cytophagia bacterium | reverse complement strand
AAGCCGAGCCCGAATATATACAAAACTGCGGCACCTGCGCCAAACGCGCCGAGTGCAAATGGTGCATGGTCTACGGCTATCTCGAAAAAGGCAGCTATTCCGCCCGCGTGCCGTATCTCTGTTATGTGGCGAATGAAACTCTAAAGTACAAAGACGATTGGAAAAAAGTGCATACACGCTATTACGACATCGCCGGCATCAGCATCAAAATCGAATCCGATGAACCGCTGAACGGTTCGACGTTCGCTCAAAAGTTTGAGGACTTTCAGGTTGACACACCCGGCGACGATGTGATTACCATTAAACATCATTTTGATATTCCGCCGTTTGATGAAAAACAACTCGGCACCCAGGTGTACCGCAAGGCCCCGTGGGCCATTTATAAAAACGGCAGCCACTATACCTATCTCGGCATTTCGCCGGATGACAATGACAAGACCTACCACAAAGCCATTGTGTTTTCAAAAGATTATTCATCCGGTCGGTTTTACAGTCGCAATAGTGATGTTATCAAACGCGGCAATATTCAGGCGTTGACGCTGACGGCCAGCGATCAGCTCATGTTGGCGCCGGCTCTGGCATCGCGACAGGCGTGTTACTTTCATTCCAGCGGCATCATCTACAAGGACAAGGGATTTATTTTTATCGGCCATTCCGAAGCCGGCAAGTCGACCATGATTAAATTGATGCAGGATCACGCCGAGGTGCTGTGCGATGAACGCATCATCGTGCGGCGGTGGCCGGAGGGTTTTAAAATTCACGGCACCTGGAGTCACGGCGAGCTCCCCATGGTGTCGCCCAATAGCGCGCCGCTGGGCGCGGTGTTTTTTCTGAATCAGGCGCCGGAGAATTCCATCCAACCCGTGGGCAAGGCCGAAGCCGTGCGGCGCATGATTGCTTGTATGATCAAATCCTTTGAAACCAAAGAGTGGTGGGAACAATCGCTGGATCTGCTCGAACAGATCGCCGATGAGGTCCCGACCTATATTCTTAATTTTGATAAATCCGGGCGGGTCAAATCCGTGCTGGATTCACTGGTCGATTAACTATGGTTCTTCCAAAAAAACAGTACCTTGAACCGCCGAGGACGCCAAAATGCGCGGAGAGAAAATATGTTCAGTAAAATGTCTTTTCGTGAAATTCGTTCCTTTTTGGATTCCGGTTTGTCCGGGTCAGGACTAAAATTAGACATTATCCGACATGTCCTCGGCGAACCTCTGCGTTCCCGGCGGTTAACCATTCATATTACGGTTGAGCTTGAATATGGCTTTTGAAAATAAATACGTTCGCAAAGTCAAGGCGGTTGATTTCAAGTTGTGGGAAAAATTTCAGCCCAAGCTGCTGAATCTTGATATTGAACTCACCGAGCGCTGCAACAACAACTGTCTGCACTGCTGCATCAATTTGCCGGAACATGACGAGAAGGCGCGCGCCAAAGAATTGACGACCGACGAACTGAAAACTATTCTCAATGAAGCGGCGTCGCTCGGGTGCCTCAAAGTACGGTTGACCGGCGGCGAACCGCTGCTGCGACCGGATTTTGCCGACATCTATCTGCACATCAGAAAACTCGGCATGAAGGTGCTGCTGTTCACCAATGCCACGTTGATTGACGACGAGTTAATTCAACTTTTTAAAAAATACCCGCCCGGCGAACTCATTGAAGTGACGGTGTACGGCATGACGGAACGATCGTACGAGGCCGTCAGCCGCGCCAAAGGCACCTTTAAAAAAGCATTTCGCGGCATGAACCTGTTATTAGAGAACAATATCCCGTTCGTCGTCAAAAGCGCGATTTTGCCGCAGAATAAAGATGATATTCCGGCCTTTGAGGCCTGGGCTAAAACCATTCCGTGGATGGACAAACCGCCGCG
>CAYSNA010000418.1:0-2987 GCA_964432185.1 uncultured Cytophagia bacterium | reverse complement strand
ACCGTATTGGCGGCCAAAGCGGAGAATAATGATTATCTACAAAAATGCGCCAAGTGTTTTCTCAAAGGGGTGTGCGAGCAATGCCCGGGCAAAGCCTGGACGGAACACGGTACGCTCGATACGCCGGTGTCGTATGTGTGCGAGGTGACGCACAAACAGGCGCGCTTTCTCGGTCTGCTTGACGAAGACGAATGGTCATGGCAGGTTAAGGATTGGCAGGAACGATTAAAAAAATTTACCGATAAACAGGAAGAAACAGAGAACTAACTGCAACGAAAGGGTAATGCATGGATGTGGGCATTGTATTGAATGATGTGTTGGCTGTATCGGAAGACGTGGTGGCCCGAGAAGTGGAGGGAGAATTCCTCATTATTCCAATTGCGTCAGGTGTTGGTGACATGGAAGACGAACTGTACAGTTTGAACGAATGCGGCAAAGCGATATGGGATAAACTTGACGGCGAAAAAAGTCTCGATAAAATTAAAAGTGAACTTGTTGACGAATATGACGTGACGGCTGAAGAAATCGAAACCGATATTCTTGGTTTTGTTGATGAATTGCTCAAGAGGAAAATCCTTGTCAAGATTTGATCCATCACTACAACTTGTAAAGCACAGCAGCGAACGGCTCCTCCCCAGCAGGGCATTTGTCGAACTCATACAGGCAGTGCTTGTGAAAGGAGCCGATTTTCGTTTAAAAGCCAAGGGCCTCAGTATGTATCCGTTCATTCACGAGGGCGACCTCGTGACATTGTCAGCATGTGACGTGACAAAAATCCATCCCGGCGATGTTGTCGCCCTTCGGCATCCGGCGTTTGGTAATTTGATCATTCATCGCGTCATCAAAGTCGAACCGACGCGGGTGAAGACAAAAGGCGATTTTAATCCCGTGAGTGATGGGTGGGTGGAGCGTCAATCGATTCTCGCGCATGTCGTACGGGTGCAGCGCGATGAGCGCGAAGTGAAAAAAGCGCCAACCTTTGTGCAACGAGGTATTGCCTTTTTATCGCGTTTTTTGCACAAGACGCGTATTCGCTTTCGAATATTCAAGACGATTCTTTTAGCCGGAGAATATTTTTGATGACTGGTGTTGTAAAAAATAAACCACTGCGCGATTTTAGCATTTGGGACCGCTATGACGCGCCGGGCAAATTGTTCAGCTTTGATCTAGAATTGACGGCGCGCTGCAATTTGAATTGCCGGCACTGTTATATCAATCTGCCGGCCGGTGATGTGGATCACGCTGGAAAAGAGTTATCGCTGCAGGAGATTAGTCACATTGCCGATCAGGCGATTGCCATGGGCGCGATCTGGTGTCTGCTAAGCGGTGGTGAGCCGCTGCTGCGCAAAGATTTTGCCGATATTTATATTATGCTGAAGAAAAAAGGCTTGTTGATTTCCGTTTTCACCAATGCCACGCTGATCAACGAGAGACACATCGAGCTGTTCAAAAAATATCCGCCGCGCGACATTGAAATTACCGTGTACGGCGTGACGCCGGACACCTATGAAAAGGTCAGCCGACGACCGGGATCCTTTGCGGCGTTTCAACGCGGCTTGGCTCTGCTCGAACAGCATGATATTAAATACCGCCTCAAGGCCATGGCGCTGCAATCCAATGTGCACGAGATGCAACAGATCGCCGAGTTTTGCCGCGAGCATACCAAAGATTATTTCCGCTACGATGCCAATTTGCACCTGCGCTTTGATCAAGATCCGGTCAAGAATCAGGATATTAAAAATGAACGATTGAGCGCCGAACAGATTGTCCGGCTTGAACAGCAGGACGACGAGCGTTTTGCGGCGCTGGAAGAACATTGCGATAAATATATCAATCCCGATGTTGATCATCTCCGATCGACGCTGGTTTTTCTCTGCGGCGTTGGTGGCGGCGGCAGCATCAATATCGGCTACGATGGATTGATGCGGCTCTGTTCGAGCTTGTATCATCCCGATTACATGTTTGATCTGCGCACGGGCACCATCCGTGAGGGCATTGAAACCGTGGTGCCGAAAGTGAAAAGCCTGACGTCGAATCGGCCGCACTTTCAGAACGGTTGTGCGAGATGTTCGTTGGTCAATGTGTGCCAATGGTGCCCGGCGGATGCCTATCTCGAAAGCGGTGAGCTGGATGTCCCTGTAGACCATTTTTGCGCTGTCGCGCATTTGCGCGCGGCCTCTGTTCAACACCAGGAGCGCAACGAGGTCCGGCAGGAGTATGTCGAAAATTGAAATTTGAAATTTGAAATTCTTAACATTTATAGGCGTGATATAATGCGTCGTAGAAAACAAAAAAGAAATAGTGCACAGGGAGTCCATCACAACTTTTAAAGGTGATCTTATGTCAAAAAAATGGTACTATGTTTTTGTACTGTTGATTTGTGCAGCCTTGATATTCAGCCTCAAAAGTCATGTCATCAGCCAGAGTTCCCAGCCGCAAAAAACAGATCAAACATCGGGCGGATTGTATGAGCCCAAAATCCTCGTGTCGGATCACGAAAAAATCATCCTCGAGTTTGAACTGCCGCCGCTCAACATTCAGGACGCCAATATTAAAGAGGTGCGCGGGCAGTTGATTCATCTGGTGAATCATTCGCAATCTGCCGATCCGGGCAAACCACAACTGCCGTTGCGCGGTTTCACCGTCGGCATCCCGGAAAATGCGAACCCGACGATTCAGATTCTCGAACAGGACACCGGCACTCGCTCCATTCCCGAGATTCCGCCGGCGCCGCGCATCCGCTACAACCGCGACGACAAACCGTGGGAAGGCGGCGTCAAGGACATTCAAGCCGAATTTTTGTACGAACGCGACAACACGGTGTACGGCAAAAACGAGTTTTATCCCAAAAACGTCGCGCGCCTCGGCAGGGACGGAATCATGCGCGGCCAGCGTATTCAAACCTTCCAGGTCTCGCCGGTGCAGTTTAATCCGGTGACCAAAACCATAAAGTATTACAAGCGCCTCAAAATCGCCGTCTATTATAA
>CAYSNA010000417.1:0-4985 GCA_964432185.1 uncultured Cytophagia bacterium | reverse complement strand
GTAAAACCGCTGAGAGACGTCGCTGTGGAATCGAGAGTGAGATGGTCGACATCCTGCCGCTGAAAATAGTGCATGGAGCTGTTTTGCACATCGGCCAGTCGCGCGGCGCTGCCGGTGATGTGCGAGCCGCCGAGAAAACTGGTGACCACCCAGGTTTCGTCCTGGTCGAGAAACGTCCAGCCGTCCAGACCAAACGTGTAGGCGCCGCTGTTGAGATCATTTTTCAGCGCTTCATTTTTAAAATGTCGTGAGGTGATGGTCGAGATAAAACCAATGCCGCGATGACCGCCGTTAATTTCCTTTTGGCCGCGAAAAACGCTATAGGTGGCCTGCGGTTCGACATCCTGTTTGACATCGTGGCCGTCCAGGGAAAATTGCCCTGCCTCACGACCGGTGAGCGCGGTGATAAGACCGACGTTCCAGCCATCGCCGATGCGACCGGTAATTTTGCCGGCGCCGAGGATGGTCGTCGCTTCCGGGATGTCGGCATAATCATAATCCGGCGTGCTGCCCTGCGGCGGGCGGCCGATGCGGCGGCTGTAAAAGAAATCGGGATCGCCCCAGTTAAAGCCCCAGTTGTTGCGGGAACCGCCGCTGCCAAAATTAAAGATCGATGCGCCTTCAATAAAAAACGGGCGTTTCTCCTGATAAAAGGTTTCAAAATCCGATAAATTGACCACCGCCGGATCCACTTCCACCTGACCAAAATCGGGGTTGATGGTCGCGTCAAGCGTCAGATTGTGGCTGATGCCGTATTTCAAATCGAGGCCAACGCCAAAGACCTGCCTGTCGCCGCGATGAAACGGATTATTCCGCTGTGTTTTATCAAACTCGGATTTGCCGCGCACGTACGGCAAAAATTCAAGATGCCGCGGCGGTTTCAAATCCTGAATGCCGACGAGGTCGACAAAACGCGAGACAAAGCCGCTGCTATTTTTGGGCGTATAGGCGAGGAACAGTTCTTCCTTTTTGCGCAGAATATCGCGTCGGAAATTGACGCCCCATTTCAACTCTTTGGTGTTTTTGAAGCGAAGCTGCGAAAACGGAATGCGCATCTCGGCGCACCAGCCGGAATCGTCGCGGCTGACCTTGCCGTCCCACACACCGTCCCAGGAGTCGTCGTTCCCTTCATCATTATAGAGCGTGCCGTCCAATCGCGTGCCCGCCGCGCTGAGACCAAAATAAAATCCGGATCGTTTGTCATAATAGGGATCGATAAAAATACCAAAAAAATCGGTGTCGATCTCCACATCTCGCCGACCGAGTATAGCGACGATCGAGTCCGGCGCCGAATCGTACATACGCGCGCCAACATAAAGCGCTTCGTCATCGTACGCCACATGGATGAGCGTTTTTTCCGTCGGCTCGTCGCCTTCGTTGGGATCGCCCTGCCGCAGCTCGGTGATGCCGTGGCCGTTGTGCCAGACCGGCTCGTCGAGAAGGCCATCCAGCTTGATGGTATCGGTCACGCGCACCGCCACAACGTGATCGACTTTGGGTTTGTGCTTGTCTTCCGGGACGGCCGCAGCCATCCACAAAGGGATCAACAAAAAAAGGACAATGTATTTCACGGGAGTGGCTCCAAAAATCGGAAATGTTTGTGTTAAGGACGAAAGGACAAATCAAGGGTTACACAAAATGTGATGAATTGAGATTTGAACGGAAAAAATTCTGCGCGGATTCTGGTCTTGTTCGTCGGTATTGAACCGCCAGTTGACAAATATTTCCTTTTTATTTTGTGAAAAATGCTTATCTTTTTGGACGTTTTAATTGATTTGTGAAGGAAAGAGAGGACGTTATCCTATGAAAAAAACACTGATCTATTCGGCATTGATTTTTGCAGTGATTTTCGCCTGCGCTCGCAAAAAGTTGCCCGAAGATACCCTCATTCGTGTGGGGGATAAATATGTTACCACAAAAGAATATTTATATCGAGGCGAGTTTACCCCGCACCCCAATTATCCGCGTCACGGTCGCAATCTCGAAAAAATCCTGTTGAATAATTTGATCACTGAAAAACTGTTTGCGCTGGAATATGCCGACAGCAGCGAGCTGATGAAAAACGAGGGTTTTCAGGATTATATAAAGGGCGTTAAAGAACAAAAAATGCGCGAGCGCTTGTTTTATGAAGAGGCGTTTAACAAAGTTGAGCTGGATTCCGCCGACATTGAAAAACGTCTCATCCTGTCGCAACGCGAGTATGATCTCGAGTTTTACTCCATTAGTGATGACTCTGTGGCGCGCTCTTTACTCGCCAAAGTGCAGGCTAATCCGGATTCCGCCAAAGAGATTTTTGACAGTGCCTGGCATATGGGCGAACGGCCAAAATGGAGCGTCAAGTGGAAAGATCCGGATCATGTTAAAATTCATGAAGCGCTGTATTCCGGCCCCATCGCCGTGGACAGTGTCATCGGCCCGCTGCCGCTGGATCATGGCCAATGGATCATGATGAAAGTGGTGGATTGGAAAGATGTGTTGCTGATGGGCGGTTATGATTACGAATTGCGCAAAAAAGAGGTGGTCGAAAAGGTTCACATGAACAAAGCCACGCTGGCCTGGGATCAGTACATGCGCGATGTTATGAAAGGCAAGTCCATTGAATTTAACCCCGATGCATTTTTAAAAATGGCGGATTTTATTTTTGAGTTGCGCACGGCGACCGACCAGGTGCAAAAAGAATCGGTCTTTCAGCGATTCTACCAACTGGAAGACAGTTCGCTGACCATTGCCGATATGCCCACCGAGGAGGCGATCCTGCACATGCCGTTTTTTACGATTGATGGCGTCACCTGGACGATAGGTGATTTTCGCAAAGCGATGGCGTCGCATCCGCTGGTTTACCGCAAGAACACCACCAATCGCACCGAGTTTTACCGCTGGTTCAGAATTGCCATTGCCGATTTACTGCGAGATATCTATCTCAATAAAGATGCGTACGAAGCCGGACTGGACAAAGATGTTGAGGTGCAGCGCACGGTCGAGGAGTGGCAGGATGCGCTTTTAGCCAATTACGAGCGCGATCAGTTGTTGAATCGTCTTGGCCGCGCCCTGCCGGATACAAGCGATCCTTATCGCCAGATAAAGCTGCGCAAGTCATTTGATGAGCATCTCGCATCACTGCATGAAAAATATTATGACGATATTGAAGTGAATATGGACGAATTCAAAAAGCTGGAAATTACCAGCACCCAGTTGTTCGTCATGCAAAATTTGGTTCCGTATCCAATTGCTGTGCCGAATTGGCCAATGTTCAATACGGATAGCAGTACCGCCTACCACAATTTGAATTCAAAATAGTGAATGTGGCTCAAAACAACAAAAAAATGTTTTGAGCCCATTTCTGTAACGCTAACATTATTAACGTATTAACTGTAGATTAAAATCGACAAAATGTAAAAAGTTTTCGCTTGACATTTTGTGATACTTTGGATATTTTGTGCCAGTTCATTAGAGAAGCTCACAAGATTCAACCAACCGAAAATTCTTGTATCGATGCTCGTAACTTAAGCCTCTATTTTTTTTAAAAATTTTTTTTGATGATTTGCGTGTGCGATAACGCGCGGATAAAGGATGGCCACACTCAAAGAAATTGCACATAGGGCGCAGGTGTCTGTAGGTACGGTAGATAGAGTGATTCATCGTCGGGGGCGCGTTTCGCTGGAAACTGAACAGCGTGTAAAACAAATCATTTCCGAGCTGGACTACAAGCCAAATATATTGGCCCGCAGTCTTTCCATGTCGAAAACATTCTGCTTTGGTGTGCTGATACCATATCGCGAGCAGGATGGCCGGTATTGGGACCTGCCACTTAAGGGCATCGAAAAGGCGCATGATGAGCTTAAAGTTTACAAGGTCGATATCCATTACTTTTATTATAATAAATACTCTGAAGAATCATTTGAAACAGCCTGCTCACATATATTGCACATGTCTGGCGACCTTGACGGATTGCTCATCGCGCCGGTTCTTTCCAATGCAACCGAGAAATTCCTCAGTGAAATACCTGACGACCTTCCCTATATTTTTCTTGATTCTTATGTACCCAATTCTCGGTGCCTTTCCTATATTGGCGAAGATTCGTTCCAAAGCGGCGTGTTATCCGCAAAATTGATGAACATCCTTGTTCAGTCCGGCGGTATCGTGGCGGTCATCAAGGTTTTACCGTTGAATTATCATATTGAAGATCGGGTGAGTGGTTTCATGTCATATCTCAGACAAAATCGAGATATTGTGCTGAAAACCTACACGGTCAACGCCATCGAATCGCAGGCGTATTACAAAGCAACTGAAAAAATTTTGGCGGAAAATGAAAATGTTATCGGCATCTATATGCCGAATGCCTGCAGCTACCAGATTGCCGAATATTTGATTGAGCATGGACTTGAAAATAAAGTCTTTGTCATTGGCTACGATCTTGTGCAGGAAAATGTCTCGCATCTTGAAAACGGCACGATTGATTTTCTCATCAGTCAACGATCCGAAATGCAGGGCTACGAGAGCATTTTTCGTTTGTATAAAAAGGTTGTGTTAAAAGAGAAAATTGAATCACATGTTTTAATGCCTTTGGATATCGTCACCAAAGAAAATCTACAATTTTACAAAAATTAAAATAAATATAGATGAACCTAAGAGGAGGCATTTTTAAAAAACACGAATGATACGAAATCAAATTTAATTTAATTAGGGAGTGTGAAAGAATGAAAAAGAGAAGCTTTACCTTTCTGCTGATACTGCTCTGTCTGATGAGCGTACAGTTTCTCTACGCCGGCACGACCGGTAAAATTTCTGGTGTCATTGTTGACGCCGAATCCAGAGAACCATTGCCCGGCGCCAATGTGACCATTGAAGGGACATCCCTCGGCGCAGCCACAGCGCTCGATGGAAACTACTCGATCATCGGCATCCCGCCCGGCAATTACTCTGTTGTTGTGACAATGATGGGTTACAAAAAAACCCGCATCCAGGATGTTCAGGTGAAAATCGAC
>CAYSNA010000416.1:0-5009 GCA_964432185.1 uncultured Cytophagia bacterium | reverse complement strand
GTGGTCATCATCCAACGTGATTTGTTTACCGTAGGTTCCTGTGTACCAGTAGCTCTGGAAATCCGTGCCGGTTTCATCAATAACGACCGGCTCGCCGGCAAAGATCGTGGATGCCAGGAAACAAAATGTTGCAAAAAGTAAAAACCAATTTTTCATGTGTAACTCCCAGGTTGTAAAGTTAAAATTGTGTTGAGGAAATACGCTCCTGCCTTTTTAGTCGTGATTGAAAAATTGTCATGTGCCCATAGGCATGTCTCCCAATTTTTTCATGAGTCATACGCTTGAATAGACGTGATATAAAAAATATTGTTCCCATATGTTCATTCAATGAACAAACAAAAAATAGGCTATTTTACCATTCTTGTCAAGTAAAAAATCCTTCCGAAAAGTTATGAATTTGGGAGGTGTTTATCGAGATAGCGCGGGACGCCAAGCTGACCGTCCCGCCTTTTATTTATCGCAACAGCATCATTTTTTGGATTAAAACGCCAAAGTCGGACTGTAATTGGTAAAAGTATACGGAATTGGCCACCGTTGTTCCAACGTCATTGGTGCCGTCCCAGTTGATCGTGTGTGTACCCGCGGCCATGGATTGATCCACCAATGTTCTAACATGTTGCCCCATGGTATTGTAAATTTTCAGGGTGGCGTGACCATCCCGTGGAAGTGAGAAACAAATCCGCGTTGTCGGATTAAACGGATTCGGATAATTTTGCGCTAATGAGTAATCGGCCACCATGTTCGGCGATTCATGCTGTTGAACCGATGTAATAACTGTTCTGAAGATTTCCAGCTCAGCCATTTGAATAATACCAACGCCGTGTCCTGATGTGATATATAAGCGAAATTCACTGAACGATTGGTCTGTACTTACATTGAATTTTTTCTTGAAAAATCGCTGCGGCCATTCCGGTTCGTTTTCAACCTGGTGTAGTGTCACCCATCCGGTTTCAGAGCCACCCCATCCTTGAAATTTCCAATCGCGCGGATCGCGGGCCGGTACGTCGTTGGCCGACACAATCGCGTAGCCTGTCGGGATGATCGCTTCCTTGTGTCTGTATTCCACCCATGTGTGTTCGTTAAACGTTAAATATTTGGTTTGATCGTTATTATCGATAATGTTGTTGATGCCTTCACCCTCCGGCGAATCATTATGCGGCTCCACTACTTCTCCCATGTCATCGGTAATATCTTCGGTGCTGGTCGAGATTTCGCCGTAAATTTCCAGCTCGGCCATTTGGATGATATTACCGCTTTGCGGCGAAAAGATTTCCAAACGATAATTTTTATACGCGACCTTGTTGGCAAATACGAATTGTTTTAATAGAAATCGGGAAGGCCATTGTGGTTCGTAGCTGATGCTGTGTAACGTGATCCAGGCCGATGTGGCTTCATCCCAGCCCTGAAACTCCCAGGTGCTCGGATCACGTTCCGGGGCATCATTTGCCGACACGATACCATAACCGGATACCAGAGAAGGTTCGTTGAAATTACATTGTACCCATGTTGAACTGTTAAAGGTGAGGTACTTGGTTTCGATATTATTATCGATAATATTTTTAATCGTTTCGTTTGCGGGCGAGTTGTTGTGCGGCTCCGACACTGTGCCGCCCAGATCCGTTATATCCATTAAATCACCGATATCCGGCACGCTCGTCGAATCCCGGTTGCCGCGCCCGGGCGTTGGCGTTTCGTAAAATATCCACTCAGCCGCGCCGTCCTGGGTCCGACCAAACGAGACATCCGTGGTTTGCTGATCGAACACAAGCTGATCAATCGGCACATTCAGATGCTCGTCCGTATCGAACAATCCCAGCTCCTCACCTTCGGCGGCCAATTTAAACTCGACATGATGGGAACCCTGTTCTGCATCTTCATCCGCCCACAAGAGCAAAAATCCTTTTGGCGGAATGGACAGATTGCCCAGCCGCCATTTCCGCGGATTGGATAAATTATCGCTGACATACATGCCCGTCAAATCAATGGGCGCGTTGGTCGGATTGTACAATTCGAACCAGTCATTATACTCGCCGTAATTGTCTTTTATGATGTTTTCATTTTGCGCCAGGACTTCATTGATCAGAATATTCGGCGGCTGATAATTCACCGCATACGAGTCCCATTCGTTCTCAGCCGGATAGCGGCAGGTACGGCCGGCGCCGTTTGTCGCTTCAACGGCGAAAAATACCTGATCCGCATCTGTGGCCGGGATTTGCGCCGAATAGACAAAGTCATTCGCCTCGGCATCGCCGTTGAGACCGTTGTCAACCATGTCAATCGTTTGTGTCGAACCCTTCGCCTGAATGATTAATGTGACTTTGCCGACTTTTTCGCGATCGATGACAAGAAATGAAACCGTCACCGGATCGAGCTCGCTGGGCAAAAAGGGAATGCGGCTCAACTTTTTGATAAAGGGCCCGATTTTTTCCAACTGCTCCAGCGCCGAGTTTCGGCGTAATTGGATATATTCCTTCATGCCGTATTTGACATTGCCCTGGGAAATCGCCTGGTCGAACGCCTTGTCAAAATCCGCGGGATTCCATCCCCAGTAGGGATCGGTAGTCAAGGTGCTGCGGATCATGTTGGCGGTTCGATCAATTTCCGGTTCCATGGCTTCCAGAGAAAAGGGATACAAACAGAGCAGCATCAAATAATGCGTGTAACGATCGCGATATTCTTTCACCTCGAGCAATTTTTCCACCATGGGGCGGCCGGAGTTGCGGCTCCAATTATAAACATTGCCGTAAGCGATGTTGCCGTGGTACCAGTCCGTGCCGAGGCTGCCGTCAAAATCATGCGGAATGTGGTTGAACTGATCCGACAGGACATCATGGTAGAAATAAAAGTTTTTAGCGAGGTTCCAATAGTCGTCCCATGCGCCAAGCAGAACATTGCACGCCAGCGACATCAGCCATTCGTCAACATCAAGAACCTGTTCAATTTTGGCTTTGAATTGAGGGGCGGGTGTGTTGTTGAGAACATTGATGAATTCAAGAATATCCGAATTGTCGGAGGTCTCTTCGTTCGTCGTGAGCCAATAACCACCAGAACCGTTTTGAAATGTTGCGCCGTCGCATTTGTACAAATCGCCGTTATTATCGCCAAAACGAGGTTGCAGAAACGCTTTATCGATATCTTCGGAATTGGCAAAAAGTCCGCGGTACTCGCCGTTAATGTAGAGTTTGGCATAGCCCACCCGTGCTGCCGGAACGCCCATGAGACGAAACAGATCGGTGCTGGTTTTGGCGCGCATGAGATGAATATCCTGAAAGTCGCAGTTCAAATTCAGTTTGCGCAGACTGTAAAAGTCGCGGTCATCGTGTCCGAAGGCCCGAAATGAAATTTTAAACGATTTCTTGCGCGATCCGCGCGCCACGGCGCCGCGCAGGCGAATGCCAACTTCTTTGATGGAGGTCAGCGGAATCGTCGGGCTTTCATAGGTCATGTCCGCTTTGAGATACTCGTTATTGCTGGTGTTGTTGATTAAAAACGTATAATCGGCCGGAGCCATGGTAATTCGTACGGTTGAAATGCTGTAGGGATCAAGGACAATTTGACTTTCAAGAAAGCCGGGATCGGTAATTTCTTCTCCAATGACGTATTGCAGCCAGACCGGCGCTTCCTGCGCAGAGGACAGATGAGTACAAAAGATTGAAGTGAAAAGTAGGAGTATCAATAGACGTGGATTGTAAAAAGTTTTCGATTGCATTTTATTCTTTTCAATTAATGTTTTAGATGTCGCTTTTTCAAGGATTATCTGGCTAATACCATTTTTCTGGTTTCGACATTATTATTGACCGAAAGACGATACAGGTAAATTCCGCTGCTCATTTGCTGGTTAAAACTATCCAGGCCATTCCATTCAATCGTATGAGATCCTGCCGGTTGTGTCGTGTTAACAAGCGTTTGAATATGCCGACCAAGCATATCATATATTGAAAGCTTCACAGAACCGGGTTGTTTCAAATTATAATTGATGGTTGTGGATGGATTAAACGGATTCGGATAATTTTGATGGAGAGCAAACGCAGATGGAGCCATTGTCGTTCGACCCTGTTCAATCTTGGTTGACAGATCTGATTTTTGAACCTGAATAAAAGTGACAAACGCGCCCCAGCCATCACTTTTGATGCCATCCTCAAATATTAAATAAATATCCTGCCAGCCACGGTCAAAGTATGGCTTGAGCTCAGTGTACAAGCGCGTGCGGTTCGAACTGTCATGGACGTGCTCATTCGACTCGCTCCATTTATGCACAACAGAAAATTCAGCGTCAAGTGAAGGCGCGACACTCACAACGTATTCGTTACTGGCGACATATTTCAGGCGCATGTCGGGCTGGCCGCCACTGAGGGCGAGAAGGTCGTCCTTGTTGAATTTGTAGATAATTTTATCCTCGCCGTCCGCCCAACGAGAGACGGCATCATAACCGGTGCCGCTATACTCCGGAAGGAGATATTTCAGCTCGGTCTCATTATTCGTCGGCGTGAATTCCAGAATGGGCGATACGGGTTTTAGATTCTGCTTGATCAGTGCGACAAATTCATCCGGCGCCACAACGCGTACATCGTCATCCAGTAAGTCAACACAGGCCAGGACATCATTAACAGACCGCGACCAGTTGTGGACCGGGATTAAACTGTACGCTCCGGACGAATTGATATCGCGCGATGCTTTGTTTAATTTGGCGGCAAGACTGGTGACAGATTCAAAACCATCCCAAAAGTTAAGACGTGCATAAATCACTGGTTTGTTGGCGACCCATTTTACCTGGCCGGCGCCACCGGAATAATTCGAGAAAAAATAGAAAAACAGCGCATCCGTGTGCGGCTGTTTCAGGAACGGCTCCAGGTAAGAGTCAGAGTCGGAATTACCAATAATATTTACGATGCCAAGATCGGCTTTCTCCATATAACGGTCGAGGAGTTCCGCATAGCCATCCAGATCTTTGTATTTATCCGGGTACATGTAGCCCAGCCCGGAGGGGCCGGCGACAAAATAATCCTTGC
>CAYSNA010000415.1:0-5024 GCA_964432185.1 uncultured Cytophagia bacterium | reverse complement strand
AAAAAATTGAGTTTTTCATCATGACCTCAATTTGGATTTGTTTTTTAAGGTCTGGGTGGTTCGTACAGCAGACGATTTATTTTACCATCCGCTGCAAAGGTGATTTCATCAAAGCAAATCGAACGCCTTTTCCCGTTTTGCGACAGGACATTATTATGATAAAAGATATACCATTTATTTTTGAATTCAACAATTGAAGCATGGCTGGTACCCGCGCCGACCGGTGACATCACTTCTCCAACATAATCAAATGGGCCAAGCGGATCGGTTCCCATGGCATAAATGATAGTGCTTTGTGATCCCCAGCCATTTGAATACACCATATAATAAATGCCGTTTCGCTTGAACATCCAGGGCGCTTCGCCGTAGTAGCCATCGTGGTTCTCTTCATGACCTTCGATACCATTGATAACAAACGACTGAATCTCGCCGTCGAGTTCAATCATATTCTCTTTTAATTTGACAACGCGCGCATCGCGACAGCCAAAATACATGTAGGCCTGGCCGTCATCATCAATTAAAATTGCCGGATCGATAGGTTCTCGACCGACGATTTTTACGTTGTTGGTATTGTCAATGAGCGGTTTATTGAGCGGATCAGTAAACGGCCCGGTTGGCGAGTTGCTCACGGCAACGCCGATTTTTGTTTGTTGAACGGGAAAATAAAAATAATACGTTCCATCACGTTCAACACAATCAGGCGCCCATGCTTGTTTGGATGCCCAGGAAATATCATCAAGACTAAAAATTGCGCCGTGATCAATCCAATCCTTCATATTGTTTGTCGAGAAGACATGCCAGTTGAGCATGTAAAAATGCTGTTCAGCATCCGCATTGTCTTCATCGTGAGATGTATAAACATAAAGTCGATCACCAAAATGACGAGCAGAGGGATCGGCGGTAAAAATGTGACGAACCAGGGGGTTGCCCAGGTAAGTAAATTTAATGTCGCGGTCATTTGGGTTAGTGCACGACACTAATATCAGCAGAGTAACCAAAACACAATAGAAGATTTTTTTCATGCGCTGCTCCGAGGGTGATGTTAGCGATTTTGTGTGATATATGTAGCGACATGTTCAACCGTATCCACCCAAATTCCGTTTGCCGGATCGTTT
This sequence comes from uncultured Cytophagia bacterium, assembly GCA_964432185.1. Taxonomy (GTDB): domain Bacteria; phylum Zhuqueibacterota; class Zhuqueibacteria; order Residuimicrobiales; family Krinioviventaceae; genus Kriniovivens. Next base: position 3,909 of record CAYSNA010000415.1, on the reverse strand, counting down.
AGATACTGACACAAGTTTTCCAGAGATTCGAGAAGCGTGGTTTGCCGGCCGGATTCGTCCATTTCGTGTCCGGCGAGGATGAGCCATTTTCCCTCTTCTGCTGCTTTGTCCACAAGCGCTTTTAATTCTTCAAAAGATTTGCCGTCGCTTTCCATACCGAGAAGCTGCGACAAATCGCAGATCCATGGATCGTTGGAATCCTCGCCCAGCCAGCCGCGGCCGGTGAGAAAACGCTCGGCAACAATCGGCACGTAACTTTGGAGGGAGTCGCCGCGCCCGACAAATTTCTGTCCGCAGGGATAAGCAAAGCTCTGCGGCTCAATAGCCAATTCCGCCAGCATGAATAAATTGGCCTGATCAATTTCTGCGGCAATGTGATCGAGGGTGTAATCCTCCAGCGCATTATCGCGCGAAAAGGCGTAATTGCCGGTGCACGGGTGCGTCATCGTATGATTGCCGATTTCGTGGCCGTTTGCAAGCGCTCGCGTCCAGCCATCGAGTCTTTCGACAAATGTCTGGGGCGAAATGTAAAAGGTCGCCTTGACATTGTATTGATTTAGCAATGGAATCCCTTTGTCGATTTGGGATAATCGCGCATCGTCAAATGTCAAGCTGACGGCGCCGCGTTTGCCATTTGGCCAGGGGAAAGGTTTTGCCTCTGGCGTTTTGTCCACAGCATACTGAGCCATACCGACTCCTAAAAATAAAAAGATAAACAGCACGACCATCTTGTTCAAAATAACCTCCTAGATTTCTTGAAGAAAATGCACCCGTTCGACAAGCTGTGCATGCATCGCTCGATTTGAAGCGATAAAATACGATTGCTGTTGTCTCCATGGCTTGCCATGCCAATCGGTAAAAACTCCGCCGGCCTCTTTGATCAGGCACATGCCAGCTACAAAATCCCACAATTTATCGCCGACACAGATAAAACCATCCACCGCGCCTTTGGCGACGGCGCAGAGTTCCCAGGCGGTCGTGCCCCAGGTACGCACATCAAAATCATAAATGAGCTGATCGACGACCAACACAATGCGCGCGCGATCCTTTGGGTTGGCGCCAAAATTGAAAAACAGAATGGATTTTGCAGGATCGTCATTTTGCGAGACGTAAACATGTTTGCCGTTTAAAAATGTCCCGCTGCCGCGTTCCGCATAAAAACATTCATCCGTGAGCGGATTATGGATGACGCCGGCACAGGACTCATCGCCGTCCATGAGCGCGATGGACACAGCGAACGGCAGATGGTGCCGGGCAAAATTGGTGGTGCCGTCGATGGGATCGATCACCCAAGTGAGTCCGGTGCTGCCCGGCAAGCTGCCGGATTCCTCGCTGAGAATGGCATGTCTGGAAGATTTCTGCAGCTCGTCGATAATGATGCGCTCGGCCGCCTGATCGATTGAGGTGACAAGCGAATCATCCGCTTTTTGCGAAATGTCAAACTGTTGGTCATAACCTGCTTTAATGAGAGCACAGGCTTGTGCTGCTGCCTTGATTGCCAGCTTGAGATCGTTGGTCATAAAAATCCTTTTGCGTGATAACCTGTTGAATATAAGAATTGAAATGTGCCGATCAACACATTATTCGATTTCTAACGCAATGGTCCTAGATAAATCTGAGTTTGGTAGACAAATCGAATTTTGCCGTTGTGCTGAAAGTGTTCGAACAGCGCGTCGACCGACTCCAGGATGCGTTGGGTGATACCGTTGGGTGGCTTTGGCACATAGGACGATGAGAGCAGCCGGCCTTTCAGGGATGGCAGATCAAAAAACTGCGTATTGGGCAGCACATAGCGTTTGATGTCCGTGGTGCCGAAAAAATTGTCTATTTTGTCATCGGTCATAGTTTTATGATCGAGCTGTTTGTAACGTGGAATGTGGGTGCGGAGAATGTTCTCATAGTCGCGTTGCAAGTCGTCGTTTTCTATATCACGGTAATTCCACACCAGCGCGACAAAGCCGTTCGGTTTAAGAATGCGTTTAAATTCGAAACGCGTTTTATCGCGATCAAACCAGTGAAACGCCTGCGCCGCGGTAATCAAATCGAGTGACGCAGGAGGGAGGGTTGTCGCTTCGGCAGAGCCGTTGATGGAGACGAAATTCAGAACATCGTAAAAGTCTTTTTCAGCCTGAAGGCGCATGGCCTCGTTCGGCTCGACAGCATAAACAGTCTTGGTTTGTGCAAAAAATAGTTTGGTCAACATGCCGGTGCCGGAACCAATATCGGCAACCACGGCATCCGGCGGCAGTGCTTTTTCTTTTTGGAGAATAGAGATGATTTGAACTGGATACGTCGGACGATGCTTGTGATAATCGTTTACCCGATCGGAAAAACGCTCTTTTGAATCCATGCGGTCTATTTCATTTTTTTGTATAATCCCACCACTTCGGTTTTCGCCAATATATGATCCTGCATGCTTTTTTCCAATTGGGATTTTGTAATGTTTTTGACAATCTGCAATGCTGTGTCCAGGGCGTAAAGTTTGAAGAAATACCGATGTTTGCCGATGGGCGGGCACGGGCCGCCGTAACCGGTGCGTTTCCAATCGTTTAGGCCCTCTTGCGTTCCGGCGGGAAGGTTCGCCGTTTTAACGCCCTCTGGCAATTCCGTTACGGTCGCTGGAATATTATAGAGAATCCAGTGCACCCAGGTCATGCGCGGATTTTTAGGATCGGGTGCATCCGGATCGTCGACAATAAGCGCAAGGGTCCGCGTTCCTTGCGGAAGTCCTGACCATTTTAGCGCCGGTGACACGTCGGCTCCTTCGCACGTAAAGCGGACAGGCATATCGCCTTGATGTTCAAACGATGGCGAAACAAGCGTGAATGACATGTTATCCTCTCCTGTTAACATTAACTTATTGGGGGCCTCGGCACAGGCTGAATGTACAACGAGGAGGTCGAAAAACAATGAGCCGAGAAAATATTTTCCCATTTTACTCATAAATTATTTTACCCTTTTTAATGACCTTGTCAATTAAATTGCCGCCAAAGTAGTAGGGCAGTTGTTCCGGTGTCTCATTATTTAATAAAATGATATCGGCCTGTTTGCCCGGTTCCAAGCTGCCAATGCGGTCTCCCATGTTGATAGCAAAGGCAGCGTTGATGGTAGCCGCGGTGATGGCCTGCGCCGCCGTCATCTTCATGCTGATGCAGGCGAGCGCGATGATCATCTGCATGGAAAAGCAGGGGGAAGAGCCGGGATTAAAATCCGTGGCCAGCGCAACGGGAATGCCATGCTCGACAAAACGCTGGGCATTCGCATACGTTGAGCCGGTAAAAAAAGAAGCGCCGGGCAGGAGAACGGCAATGACGTCGTTATCTTTCATACTGTCGAGTTCATGCTCTTCGACCATATCTACGTGCTCAACAGAAATAGCACCGAGTTCCGCCACGACTCCGGTGGCATTCATAGCCGTGAATTGACCGACGTGCGCCTTGAGACCGTAGCCCAGAGCGGAAGCTGCGGAGAGAATTCGGCTGGTTTCATCGACCGTATACGCTTCGGCTTCACAAAAAACATCGCAAAAGTGCGCTAGATGGCGAAATTGCGGCAAGCCTTCTTCAATGATCCAGTTGATGTATTCGTCGCGATCCCAATCGCCGGGCACAATGTGCGCGCCGAGAAAAGTAGGAATGACATCAAGCATATGCGCCTCATTCATCCGGTTAATGACGCGCAATATTTTTTCTTCTGCATTCGGATCCAGACCGTAGCCGCTTTTGATCTCAATCGTGGTTGTACCATGGCTGGCCGCCATATTGAGCCATTGCGTGCCTTTTGAAAAGAGCTCGTTTTCATCCGCTTTGCGAGTCGCTCTAACGGTTGAATTGATGCCGCCGCCGCTTTTTAGAATATCAAGATAGGATTCGCCGGCGGATTTGCGCGCCATTTCGTGCTCGCGCGATC
>CAYSNA010000414.1:1061-5024 GCA_964432185.1 uncultured Cytophagia bacterium | reverse complement strand
AGAACTACGAGTTTGAGATCAGTTTTAATTCGTTGTATCTGAGGCGATCCGTATCCCATATTTTTTCTCTCAAAAATCTTGCTAAATTCTGCTGCAAGTTTTATCAAGCTAACTCTTACAAACTCGTCATTAAAATTAAAAAAATATGCGACTTTTAATAAAATAATCGTATATTTACGATGAACGATTAATGGAAGCATGAAATGGCCGTAACAAAAGTAAATCAACTGGAAGCGGATTATGCCGAGTTGGCGGATATCGCCAAAGCGCTATCCCATCCGGCTCGCATCAAAATTCTGCAGGTGCTCACCGATAAAAACAGATGCATCTGCGGCGAAATCGTTGAGGTGCTGCCGCTGTCGCAATCCACCGTGTCGCAGCATCTCAAAGAACTCAAACGCGTTGGGCTCATCGACGGGCATGTCGAAGGCCCCAAAACCTGTTACTGCATCAATTATGAAAAATTGACGGCCGTGCAGGATATGTTTATAAATTTATTTGGCAGGATTAATAAATGTTGTTGAGCAACCTGCCGTAGCACTCGGTGAATCTTAAACATGAGGTAGGGTATGGAGACGAATGTATCCATTAAAAATACAGTACGAGAAAAATACGCGCGAATCGCCAATCAATCCGCGGGATGTGGTTGCAGTTGCAGCGGCGGGTGCTGCGGCGATACCGTCGTTGATTATTCGATGATCGGCGATGATTATGCGCAGATTGACGGTTATGTACAGGATGCCGATCTGGGACTGGGCTGCGGTGTGCCGACCGAACATGCCGGCATTAAAGAAGGCGATACGGTCGTCGATCTCGGTTCCGGCGCCGGCAACGATGCATTCATCGCCCGGCACCTTGTTGGTGAAAACGGTCACGTCATTGGCGTGGATATGACGCCCGACATGGTGACCAAAGCCATAGAGAATGGCGCCAAACTCGGATTTCAAAATGTCGAGTTCAGACTTGGCGAGATCGAAGATGTGCCTGTTGAAAGCGACTCGACCGATGTCGTTCTCAGTAATTGCGTGCTGAATCTTGTTCCGAATAAAGAAAAAGCTTTTTCAGAGATTTATCGGATTCTCAAACCGGGCGGGCATTTTTGCATTTCAGATATTGTCCTGCACGGCGAATTGCCCGAGAAGGTGAAACGCGATGCTGAACTTTATGCCGGCTGCGTCTCCGGCGCGATGCAGGAATCAGAGTATCTTGCTATTATCGAAAAAACGGGCTTTCAAAATGTAGAGGTCAAGGTCAAAAAAGAAACGCCCATCCCGGATGGTGTGTTGCGCGAATCGTTGAACGAGGCGGATATCGCCGATCTACGCGCGAGGAATATTGGCGTGTACAGCATATCCGTTGTTGGGAAAAAGTTGTAGAATTGCTTTTCTTTGTCTTTTCCTCTCTTTATATTGTGGATGCGGAGACCGGAACCAGGAGACCGGACTCCGGATTTCCGTCTCCGGTCTCCACAATGTAAAAGGGCACACTGTGATTGATACTCTTTTATTCGACTTTGACGGCACACTCGCCAACACCTACCCCATTATCTTTTTTGCCTTTCAGTCCATTTTCAAACAATACAAAAATCAACACGTCACCGGGCAAGAGATTGTCGCGATGTTCGGCCCGGCCGAGGACGAGATCATTCGCCGGCATTTTGACGGCCACGCGGATGTCCCGGCCATTCTCGAACGCTATTATGAACTCTATGATACGCATCATGGGGCGCTGGTCAAACCGACGCCCGAAATCAATCACATGTTGAATGCCTTTAAGGGGCGCGGCTTCAAACTCGGCATTATCACCGGTAAAGGCCGCCGCAGTTTGGACATCTCGCTGCGCCACCTCATCCCTGAAGATGTTTTTGATGTGACCATTGCCGGCGATGAAGTGACGCGTCCCAAACCGCACCCGGAAGGTGTGCTAAAAGCGATGCAGCTTCTTGAGAGTACGCCGGAGCGCACCGTATTTATCGGCGACAGCGAGTTCGATTTTATCGCCGGCAAAGCCGCTGGGGTGAAAACGGTTGGGGTAAACTGGTTTGATGAAAAAACCGAGTTTGCATGGCAGGATGAAACACCCCACTCGACGAGCAATACAATTGAACATCTCCTTTCCAGTTTTTAGCATCGCGATACCTTGATTTATTTACTTTTGTGGATTTATTCATTTAATCGAGTTGTTCTAATCACATCAATAATGCTTTTGAAGAATTGGAGTGGAGCGTGATTCTCGAACAAATAGCCCAGATGGATGATCTGCAAATCCTTGTCGATCGCATGGATTTTTTGCACTCGGTGTCGCAAAAAATTTCCGAAAAAAAAGCCTTGTCCGCGCTGCTTGAAGAGATCATGGAAGAGAGCAAAAATGTTATGGATGCCGAGGCGAGTTCGCTGCTATTGTACGATGCCAAAAAACGCAAACTTTCCTTTCAGGTGGCCACGGGCGACAAGGGAAAAATTGTTGAGAAATTTTCCGTACCTATCGGCACCGGCATTGCCGGCTGGGTCGCCAAACATCGAAAACCGCTTAATATTGAGAACTGTTACAACGATCCGCGCTTTAATCCCAAGTTTGATAAGAAATCCAATTTTAGAACCACCTCGATGATCTGTGTGCCGTTATTGCGCAAAAACAAGCTTGTAGGCGTCATGCAAGTGATCAATAAAAAAGACGGTCAACCGTTTGACGATATCGACATGCATATTTTCGAAACCCTGGCGTCGCAATGCGCTATTGCCATCGAAAACGCGCAGCTCGTTGAGAGCCAGTTGGAAGCCGAGCTGCTGAAAATCGAGCTGCAAACGGCGCGCGCCATTCAGGAAAATCTGTTGCCGAAACAGTTGCCACAGTACGAGGATATGTCACTTGGCGCCAAACTTGTGGCTGCCGATCAGGTCGGCGGCGATTATTTTAACATCCTGCGACTGAATGATCATGAAAGTCTCTTTATGATCGCTGATGTCTCCGGCAAAGGTATTCCGGCCGCGCTCATCGTCTCAACGATTCATTCCTGTTTGCAGACCTTTTTGCATGTGAACGAACAACATTTCGACCTGATGGGATTTGTCAATAATCTCAATATCGTCCTGATCGAATCGACCACCAGCGACAAATTCGCCACCTGTTGGCTGGGCCTGTACGATCATCGCACTCAAAACATGCAGAGCGTCAATTGCGGCCACAATCCGCCGTTCATCTTTCGTGCCGGTCAACACCAACCGATTCCTCTGGAAGCCGGCGGCATTTTCCTCGGCGGCATCAAAGCACCTATGACCAGCGAGACGGTGCAGATGCAATCGAATGACGTGCTGTTGGTGTACACGGATGGCGTGACGGAAGCATGGGATGTGAATCAAAATATGTATGAAGAAGAGCGCATGCAGTCTGTTGTGCTCGACAAGGCACACAAATCGTCTGCTGACATTGTTGTGGCGCTGTTCGAGGATATTTACCGCTTCATTGGCGGCGCCAAACAAAGTGATGATATTACCGCGTTTGTGGTCAAGATTCATTAGTATGCTTTTTTGAGATACGGGATAGTCAAACCCCGGGGACTTTTTGTGCCTGGGGTTTTTTTGTGTTTTTTCCTCGATGGTCAATTTTTCTGAGAACTTTTATTGACGCCCTGTCACTTTTTTACAGATCACCATCTCCTTTACCATCCCACGATCTATCTCGTCACCGCCGACACTCCTTTAAAGTGTGATCGCTGAGGGGTCAGCAAATTCATTTAATTTTCATCACACATCTCAAAAAAAGGAGGGCCTCATGAGACCTCTAATGTTATGTTTGGTTTTCATCTCACTTGCTCACGCCCAAACTTCGGATTTGTTCATCTCCGAGTATGTGGAGGGGAGCAGTGACAACAAAGCTTTAGAAATTTACAACGGTACTGGCGTCGATGTCGATCTTTCCAATTATACCGTTGAACGCTACACAAACGGTTCGCCAACAGTTTCT
>CAYSNA010000414.1:0-1051 GCA_964432185.1 uncultured Cytophagia bacterium | reverse complement strand
AGGGCATTTTACTGGATGGAGATGTCTATATCATTGCCAATTCTGCTGCTGATCCTAGCATTCTTGAGGAAACAGATCTCACAAGTGGTCTTGCCATTTTTAATGGTGATGACGCACTCGCATTACGAAAGAATGGAACACTGATTGATGTGATTGGCATCATCGGTGAAGATCCAGGAACCGAATGGGGTGAAGGCGATTTAAGTACTGCCGATAATACCATCAGGCGTAAATCAACGGTCTGTTCCGGAAACACGACTTTTAATCTGGAAGCCGAATGGGACGGTTTTATCATGGACACATTCGACGGCCTCGGCTCGCACACGGCCAACTGCGGCAGTGTTGATGTCACATCCATCCACGATATTCAGTTTACCACTGATCCGAGCGGCGACTCACCTCTCAAAGATCAAGCCGATATCACCACCGAAGGTGTGGTCACGGCGTTGTTTTCTGACGGTTATTTTATTCAGGACGGTAGCGGCGCCTGGAATGGGCTGTGGATTTCGGATATCGTGAATGTCCCGGTGGTGGGTGACCGGGTGCGTATAACCGGAACCGTGGCCGAAACCAACTCGATGACCGAGATCAATTCGATCACAGAGATGCTTGTGTTATCCAGCGGTGCCGCTACTCCTGCAGTTGAAGTATTGCCTACAGGAAATGTCGCCGATGAACAGTGGGAAGGCGTTCTCGTTCAAGTCGAGAATGTTACGGTGACGGTTGCCGATCTCGGTAACGGCGACTGGGCTGTTGATGACGGTTCCGGCACCGCTCGAATTGGCACTAAAGGGTCGACCACGTACTCGCCGGTGGTGGATGATGAATTTGATGTTATCCGCGGTCCTGTAGATGGCTATGCGAATGAGTTTGTCATTCAGCCACGTGCTGACGATGATCTCACGTTACATGTCGAGTTGTCACTTGTCATTAATGAAATTCATGCGGATCCGGATGCCACACTTGGTGATGCGAACGGCGATGGAATTGTCGATACAGGCGATGACGAATTTGTTGAAATTGTTAACGCCTCGGATGTGGCAGTTGATCT
>CAYSNA010000413.1:0-5085 GCA_964432185.1 uncultured Cytophagia bacterium | reverse complement strand
CAGCGATCAGGGCGATACTTATCATACCTGGTCAAGCAACGGTCGCTGGTTTGTGTTCAGCAGCAAAAGAATTGACGGCCTTTTGGCGCGGCCACATTTTGCCTATTTTGCAGCGGACGGCACCATTCACAAACCGTTTGTGCTGCCGCAAAAAGATCCCCGGTTCTACAAATCGTTTCTCAAAACTTACAACCGTCCGGAACTGATTACCGGCCCGGTCACGGTTCGGCCGCAGCAATTCGTCAAAACAGCGTATGATAATGCCAATCGATTTGACGCCGAGTTGGATCAGCATGTTTTGGTTCGAGAACCTGCTCAAGAATCCGGCAATATTAATTTGGCGCCCAATTAACATCATTTTTAGGGGACTTTTTAATAAGGGGAGCGTTCAGTTTGTCAGACCAGCCATTCATTTTGAATTGAACGAGCGTAACAAAATACTGTTGCCTTTCGACATATAATTCTTAAATTCAATAAAGCATCGGTATGCACATTATACCGATGGACAACAGGTGTCGCCGTTGTTTTGCCGTATTAACGTTGGGGACTTTGGGCATGAACTGGGTTGACGTACAAAAAAACTTTCAGGTTGGTCAAATTGTAAATGCGCAAATTGATCAAATCGATCCCGCCGGCATCTTTTCCATAGTCGAGTCGAGCGTCAAAGGCTATACGAAGCGTTCCGAGAGCCAATTATCCCGCAAGACCGTGGACCTGCAAAAAACATTTTCCGTGGGTCAAAACATCGATGCAAAAATAATCGGATTTAATGCCAAACATAAAATGATGGAGCTGTCGTTCAAAGAGGCGCTGAACGACCCCTGGCCGGATTATGTGAAAAATATACGAATTGGCGATTTTATCGAGGGCCAGGTTGTTTTGCTGACCGAGAGTAAAGCCATTGTTGAAGTTCTTCCCGGCGTCGCCGGCGTCATTCATAAAAATGATGCCTGGATTGTAACCGATAATATCGATCAAATTTTTATGGTCGATGATTTTGTCAAGCTTCAAGTTATAGGCGTTGATAACGAACAAAAGCTTTTTATTCTGAGCGCCAAAGGATTGTTCCAGGACGAGCGTGAGGATAGCGACACGCAGGCAACCTTTCGGATAGAAGAAAAATTGACCGATGCGCTGCAGATTTATCGCTGGGAACAGACGCGGCAGGTTCGCTGCAAGTACACGATTTCGCCGATTTTTCATAAAAGATTTCAAAATATTTATGTCATTGATCTGGATGAAGATTATGTGCAGCCGTTGCGAAACATGCTGTCCGTTCATGATCTCAATTGCTCCTATTTAAGGCCGGATCAGGTTGAAAATACCATTCATATCGGCTCGACTATCGCATTTGTCGCGTGCAAAAAATATGACGATCGATTTCTTCCCGCTCTGTTCGCCGATAAATTTCCGGACATGCCGCAGCTCGTCTATGGCACGGTGGAGCAGTTTGAGGTGCATAAAGATCTCCTGGATGAACTGCCCGAACACGTCAGCTATATCAAAATCCCGCATTCGGCGCAAGATGTTTTAAAAACGCTCAACATTATTGCGGATGGCGAACAGGTCAACGCCTTGAAATATTCACTCACACATGCACCGGAGGTTGAACATACCCTGCCGTATGTGGATCAAAAAGCTGGCACAAAAGAACTTTTAAAAGAGATTCAATCGGCCACTCATGCCTCTTTTGTTGTAGTGTTTCAAGTCAATTTAAATTCCATGGAAACCGACGTCTACGCGGCAATCGGACGAACGATTGAGTTGAGCGCGTTCGATCGCGGTCATTTACAATTTTCACCGATTAGTGATGTTATCGTTGATGGCGATTTTGTCTCTCAGGACCATGGTGGTTATCATTTTAAATACATGAATCCGGTTGGGCATTTTGAGGCGCTCGTCGGTATTCGTGTCAATTTTACCGATCAATACGGCTATGGTCTTTTTCTCTTTAGCACTGAAGAATATGCTTTTTCAACTTTGGACAAAAAATTGTTTACCTTTAGCGAAATTGCCATCAGGGCGCAAATCGAACGGGAAAAACTGATCGAACAAACGACGCGCGAACAAAAGTTCGTGCTCTCGGGCAAGTTGTCATCCAATTTTATGCATGAAATTAAAAATCAAATTCAGGCGATGGATTTTTGGCTGGATGTGTTGCGCACCGACAGCATTTCGCTGAACAGCGGCCAAATCAAATCGAATGACAAGCGTTTTCTGGCGCGTTTTGACCAGGCCATAACCGGCGCGCTGTCATCGCAACAACAAACACGGCATATTGAGGATCTTTTTCTCAATCTGCTGCGCAAGGGTGATAAACGTGCGCTGCATTTGGAAAAATGTCTTGATGATTTTGTCAATACGATATCACCCGTCGCGAAAAAGAAAAAGATAAAACTTGCTTATACATGCCAGCACGCGCTGGAACTTAAAGTCAATGTCTCATCTTTTAATCAGATACTGCTTAACCTGATTTTGAATTGCATTGACTTTATCCCATTGGTGCGGGCGACCACTGGAAAAATTGACATCCGGGCCTACAAGGAGAAAAATGAAATTTTACCCGTCAAGATTGAAATAAGCGATAACGGGCCGGGTATCAACGAGCGCAATCGGGAACGAGTTTTTGAGTTGTTGTACACAACTAAAGTCAATGGATCGGGGTTAGGATTATCCATCTCTCGTCGTTTAGCCGAGGAGATGGGGGGACGTCTTTTTGTTAAAGCAACGGAACGCTTGAACGGAACGACTTTTTTACTAGAGCTGCCACTTGAATAGGAGGGATCGGCATGCAACGAAAAGCTGCGCTGGAGGAACTGCTGCAGTACATCCGAATACTTATACTGGATGACAACCAGCAGGTCGGTATGTCCACCATGGTAAAATTGCAGCAGATCAATTATCCGCATGTTTATTTTACCGATGATATAAAAAACGCGTGGGCCAAACTGCCGCAAACCAATATTTTGCTCATCGATCATTACCTTGATAATTCGCTTGAGAATGGCATCGAATTCACCAAACGCGCCAAAGCCGAGTACGGCCCCAATTTGGACGTCATCATATACTCGGGCTCGGTGGACAAGCTGGCGGAAAACGCCCTTGCCGCCGGAGCCACTGCCTGCCTGGAAAAACCGCTCAATTTTGATTATTTGCGATTGTGGATCACCGAAACAGCGCGACGCATCTGGTATGAAAAAATTCTCAACGCCATACCGGATGAGGTGATTGTGATTGAACCAAATGGAAAAGATTTCGGCAGGTTGCACTATGTGAACAAAACCAAGAAAGACCGTTTTGAAGAAGACGGAAAACCACTTGAATACGATTTTTGTTGGCGACGTTTTGAACGTCAAGGGGATGGCACAAAAGCCTGCGCAGAATGTTTATCGAGAGAAGCGTATCGTGAAGGACGAATTGTCCGAAATTACTGGAATTATACAAGCTGGAATGGAAATCAAGAATCCGTCGATATTCATGCCGCACCGATTTTGGATCAAATCGGCGAAATACGAGGTATCGTCGAAGCATGCCGTGACCGAACGCTGAGAGATGAAATCGAAAAGAATTTGCAGGATATTGAAAAAGAGAATAACTGGGCTGAGCGACTATCAATATTCCTAAACGGCTTCAAGTCTCTCGGGTATAGTCGGGTACGGTTTTACCAGAAACGACAGCAAAATGGTCATAATGTGTATCAGGGAATTTTCGCCATCGGTATGCCTGACGATTTTGATATTCACCAGTTTTATTATAACTCGGATAGTGATGTGCCGACGCAAATTGTTGAAAAATCCAGGTATCCTGCGCTTTTTCTCGTAAAGGAGGAAGAGCGATTCAAGTGGTCATCTCATCCGACAACTCGAAATGTTTATCGCGTGTACTCAGAGCTGGTACCCAATAATCATGTGTTAGCAAAAAAACGTTGGATTGATATCCCCATTATCGCTGGTCGTCAAATTGTCGCCAAAGTATCTATCGAACCGGATGATGTTGAGGCTTTCATATCAAATCATGATTTGAAAGAATTAAAATATTATGCCGACTGGGCCGGGCAGGCACTGTGGAACGCCGAGCAACGCGATAAACTGCGTCTTAAAGACGAAATGAGCGAACTCATCATTGATATGAATCAGCGAATTTCCAAAATGCCGGTTCATCAAAGCTGGATCTCGCTGGCTCTCAAACGCGTGAGTATGGTTTTGGATACATCCGGGTGCAGCTTGTTTCTTGCTGAAGGGACGGGCAAACAGACACGTTTGCACAGAAGAGCAACGTTTGTGCAGGATATCCATGGAAATCGTATTCGCAACGTGGACGTAAAAGAAGAGTATCCAATTGGCTCTTCCATAGTTGGCGGCACCTTTGAGGTCGGGCGATACAAGTGCCTGAATAACATGGAAGAACTCGCGCAAAACCAGGGCAAACCCGGCGTGCAGCCGGTTAACCTGGAAGCCTATAATTATTATTGTGAGCAGGTCGGCGAACCTATTAAAAATGTCATCTGTATGCCATTGCGTTCAAGCAAAAAAAAGTACGGCGTCATCCGGGTTATCAACAAACGTCGGCAGGACGCATTCGGCAATCGAGATTTTACCGAACATGATATCCATGCCTTGCAAGCGTTGGCCGGGCAAATTGCTGTAGGATTCGACACCAATGAATTGATTGAACAACTACAGGATTCGCAAAAGTTCAAGCAGTTTATCACGCAAGAATACTCGCATACCCTGAAAAATTTGATGCAACCCGTCATATCGATCGCCGGCGTATTAAAGACAGAATCAACTGATCAGGAAATGTGGGATTTGCTGGAAAACGAAATAAAAAAGATGCGAACCACGACAAACACCATGCTGCATCTCGTTCAAGCCGAGGAGACGAAAGTCAAGCTGAATCTGGGCAAAACCAATATACACCACATGTTTGAGGAGGTCATCAAACCGTATCTCATTTTGGCCAGTGACAAAAATATGGAAATCCGAATCGCTGTTGCCGACGATGTGCCGGAGGTGGTTATGGATGAACAACTCATTTATGACGCGGTCGCCAATCTCCTTGATAATGCCATCAAATACGGCAAGC
>CAYSNA010000412.1:0-5088 GCA_964432185.1 uncultured Cytophagia bacterium | reverse complement strand
GGGATCGGTTGACGGATCCCATTCGAGCCGAAATTCAAACCGATGCCCGGGCAGCAGATGTTCAATGACATCCGGCCATTCAATGAGACAGACGCCATCGCCTTCAAAATATTCCGAAAGCCCGAGGTCCATGACCTCGTACTCGGATGAAATTCTGTAAAAGTCAAAATGATAAACCGGCAGAAAACCGGCGTACTCGTTAATCAGCGTAAACGTCGGGCTGGTGACGTGTTGCGTCACGCCAAGGCCGGTACAGATGCCTTGAATGCAGGTGGTTTTGCCGGCGCCGAGATTGCCGCTAAAACTTATCACCGTTCCCGGAGTCAGTTCCTTTGCGAATGCCGCGCCGAGTTTTTTCGTCTCGGCCGGACTGTTGACAATTTTATCAAAGATGATCTTCACGCTGCTATTTCGGTTCCAATGTGACAAGGGGCAGCACCATTTCTTCCAGTGAAATGCCGCCGTGTTGAAAACTGTCCGCGTAATAATTTAGAAAATAGTGATAATTCGTCGGATAGACGAAATAATTATCTTCTTTGGCAAAGATGTAGTTGGTGTTGACGCCGCGCGCCGGCAATTTATACTCGCGCGGATTATCGATAATCATGGCATCTTTGGGACTGACTTTGATATTCTTGCCATATTTGTACCGCAGGCTTGTCGAGGTCTCGCGGTCGCCGATGACCTTGGCGCCGTGCTGGCCACGGATACTGCCGTGATCGGTAGTGACGACAATGGTATTGCCGTTTTCAGCCAGGCTGCGCATCGCCTTGAAAAGATGCGAATGTTCAAACCACGATTTGGTTGTTGATCGGAAAGCCGCTTCGTTTGGAATCATCTCCTTGATCACTTTTGATGAACTGCGCGAATGCGCCAGAATATCGACAAAATTAAAGACCAGGGCGGAAAGCGGTGCGCTGCTGTATTCGTTTATTTTACGAGACAGTTCGGCTGATTCCTGGATGTCCAAAACCTTGGCGTATTTGGGGCCGGGTTTCAGTTCAATTTTGAGGCGCTTGAGTTGTTGCTCCAAAAGTTCCAGTTCAAATCGATTCAAACTGACGTCATCTTCTTCCTTGCTATCCTGCCACAGCTCGGGGATGCGCTCCTCGATTTCACTCGGGAAAAGCCCGGCAAAAATGGCATTGCGTGCATAAGGCGTCGCCGTCGGCAAAATGGAGTAGTAGTAGTCACGGTTAATTTTGAAATAATTACGCAGCAGCGGTTCGAGAATAAGCCACTGATCGAGACGAAGCGCATCAATAATGAGCAGAACGGTTTTTTTGCCCTGATTCACATGCGGCAATACATATCGTTCTACAATGTCGACGGAGAGGGGAGGGCCGCCTTCGTAGTGCAGCCAATCATGATAATTCTTTTCAACAAAGCGACCGAATTCGGCGTTGCAGTCGCGTTTTTGGTCGTACAAGATTTGTTTCAGGCCGAGGTCAGGGTGCGCATCGAGCTCAACATCCCATTCTGATAATTTGACGTGGATGTCGATCCAGTCCTGCCACTCCATATGACCCATCAAGCGGGTAGAGATTTTATTGAACTCTGATGTATAATCGCGAGAAATAATCTGCCCGGAAATTTTTTTCTTGTCGAGGATTTTTTTGCAAACGAGCAGAATCTGGCTTGGGTTGACCGGTTTGGTGAGATAGTCATCAATCTTGCTGCCGATAGCCTCTTCCATGAGCGTTTCTTCTTCGCTCTTGGTCACCATAATGATCGGCAAACCCGGATTGATGTCTTTGAGTTCAGCAAGAGCCGTGAGGCCATCCATGCCGTGCAGCATTTCATCGAGCAAGACAAGATCAAAATCTTCATGCTGAACCAGCTCGATGGCGTCTTCCGCGTTCGTTAATGTTTGGACGTAATATCCCTTGTTCTCAAGAAATAACACGTGTGGACGAAGGAGATCAATCTCATCATCCACCCATAAAATTTTCTGCTTTTCGTCGTTCATTCGCCTCAATAAAAAGTGATATGAAAAGTACAAAAAATATCGAGTACAATCAAATTATTTCGTGTCGAATTCAATTTCGATCATATCTGAAAGAAAAACTTGATAAAGTTCGAAAAACTTTGTTTATTTCGTGTTCTAAATTTGAAATGGTTTAATGAACTGATAAGGTAACAATCGTGCTGCAACAACTTTTACACAGGGGTGTTATTGTTCCGGACCCGCCGGAGTTTCAAGGTTTATCCATCAAAATTGACGGCAAACCAGTTAAATTGACGCCGCTTCAGGAAGAGATGGCTTACGCGTGGGCCAAGAAAAAAGGAACGCCATACGTTGAAGATTTAGTGTTCATACGTAATTTTATGCGAGATATTAGCACGGCGCTGGGGTATGAAAAGCCGCTAAGTTTGGATCAGATTGATTTTTCGGAATTGGACGAGCGTGTGGCGCAGGAAAAAGCAGCACGCGATGCATTGACCAAAGAAGAGAAAAAAGCGCAGGCTGCGCATCGCAAAGAGTTGCGCGTTCAGCTAAAAGAGTTGTTCGGGCATGCCATTGCCGATGGTGAGCGTATTGAGCTCGGCAATTATATGACCGAACCGAGTGGTATTTTTATGGGGCGCGGGAAACATCCATTGCGCGGGCGTTGGAAATTTGGCGCGACGAAAAAGGATGTCACACTGAATCTAAGCCCCGATGCGGAAATTGAACGAGATGAGTGGCAGGAAATTGTCTGGCAGCCGGAATCGCTATGGGTAGCTCGCTGGGAAGACAAACTTTCCGGCAAACTCAAATATGTGTGGTTGCATGACAATACGCCGATCAAACAATCGCGCGAAGCGCAAAAATTTGACAAAGCCACCGAGCTTGACTCCAAACTGGATGTCGTTCGCGAGCATATTAAAAACGGACTGGTGGATCCGAATGGTAAAGTCCGCCGCATCGCTACGGCGTGTCATTTAATTGATGAGTTATGTTTGCGTGTGGGGGATGAAAAAGATCCGGAGGAAGCCGATACTGTCGGCGCAACGACGCTTCGACCCGAACACGTTAAAATTCATGATAATGGGCTGGTCGAGTTTCGCTTCCTCGGCAAGGACTCGGTGTTGTGGCATAAGAAAATTCAACTATCCGACCTGGCCATTAAAAATCTGCAAGAGCTCATCGAGAATGCCCGGCCATCCGAAGGCCGCGGGAAAAAACATTCGGTCTATAACAAACCGCAGCTTTTCCCGGATGTGAGTAGCCGAAATGTTAACCAGTTTTTGTCCGAGGTCATGCCCGGATTGTCGGCCAAAGTGTTTCGTACGCACCACGCCAGCGAGGTTGTGCGTAATAGTCTGAACAGCTCAAATGTTCTGGCCACCGATCCGGAATACAAAAAGTGGGAAGCGGCGACAACGGCGAACACCCAAGCGGCGATTCTTTGTAATCACACCAAGCAAGCGCCGAAAAACTGGGCCGAACGCAAGAAAAGATATAAGGAACGCGAAAAACAGGCGGCTGAACGGGCAAAATCCATAAAGCAACTTTTGGCAGATCTAAAGGAGAATTTACGCGATGCCAAAAAAGAGTTTGCCGATAAAAAGAAATCCACCAAAGACAAAGAAAAGCGAGCGAAACTCATTGAGCGTTACACAAAGCGCATTGAGAATCTGGAAGAACGAATTGAAATGACAAGAATTCGTGAAGAAAAAGCGCAAACGGCTGTTGGAAAAATTCGCGCCCAGATGAGTATCGCTATGGAAAATAGAAGCTGGAATTTGGGCACGAGTCAAAAATCGTACATTGATCCGCGCATCTTTTATAATTGGGGTACGAGCGTCGATTATGATGTATTGGAAAAATACTACTCCACAACGTTGCGAATCAAATTTCAATGGGTTAAGAAGAAAGAATTTAACGAAGGTGCGTTAGATAGCGCCGAAGATGATCTGGGCGACTAGAAAAAATAAAGGCTATTTACATTGGGTGTGTAAATAGCCTTATGGCGTAATTGAGAGTAGAGGGGTCTGTCCTTACTCTTATCAATTAGTATGCCAGTTTTGCTATGATTTGAAAAGAATTCAGGTGGCGTAAGTAACGTATAAACAAGGCTTCTTGTCAGATGAAAAAAGGCTCGATTTTAGTGATAAATAAAGTGTGCAATATCCGGCACATGGTGTCGTTGAAAAACTTGAGCAAAGTTTTAATTTTCAGGAGTATGTGTGACCTGTCGTATTCGTGTTGTTGAATTAAAAAGCTTTGAATTTTTGAACACATTTTATTAAAGATTGAACGTTAAGTTTCAGACGGGCGTAATTTTGATATAAAAAGTGTGCAAAGAATCAGTAATTTGACATGGAAATCAAAAGAAAGAACGGGTAGTGGGATATGGGCCTTCAGAATAAAGTATTAATTGTGGATGATGATCAACGTTTCCTCGACATGATGGAAATGTTGTTATCCGACAAAGATATTTACATCAAAACGACGACGGACAGTATTGAGGCGTTTGATATTTACCTTGATGAAAAACCGAATGTTGTGTTCTGCGATTACGTCATGCCGAACATGAACGGTATTGAACTGATGCAGAAAATATTGCAGCACAATCCGCAAGTGTCAGTGGTTATTTTCACTGGCGAAGGCACTGTCAATAATGCCGTGGAGGCGATGAAAAGCGGCGCCTATGATTATATCACCAAACCTATGGACATCGCCAAAATGTCCATTTTGCTTGATCGCATTCTCGAATCCCAATCCATTCGACAGGAAAAGGAAATCCTGCAACAACAGCTCGATCAAATATTCGGCTATAAAAATTTTATCGGCAACAGTCGACAAATTCAACATGTCTTTGAACAAATTCAGGTTGTGTCGAAATCCGATTCCACGACATTGATCACAGGCGAAAGCGGCACAGGCAAGGAACTGGTGGCGCATGCGATTCACTATTCCAGTAAACGGAAAGGCAAGCCGTTCATCAAGGTCAATTGCGCTGCGTTGTCGGAGAATCTCATTGAAAGCGAACTTTTTGGGCATGAAAAAGGCGCGTTCACCTCTGCCATTTCAAAGCGCATTGGTCGATTTGAGCTGGCGAACAGCGGCACGCTGTTTTTGGATGAAATCGGCGATATTCC
>CAYSNA010000411.1:0-5150 GCA_964432185.1 uncultured Cytophagia bacterium | reverse complement strand
TCTACGAAATAACCTGCTTTCTATCAAAACCTACCGGAAAATTTTCCTTATTTGACAAGCATCATTTTTCCAATCAACGGTGCAGAGCCATTATCCAGCGTGTAAAAATAGAGGCCGGATGCCAGCGCCGAGCCGTCAAACACAACCGAGTGCACACCGGCCGATTTCACCTCATTGACAAGCTGCGCCACCTCGTTGCCGAGAATGTCATAGACATTCAGTCTCACCTTGCTCTGTGCGGGAAGGGCATATTCAATCGTCGTGCTCGGGTTGAACGGATTCGGGTAATTTTGCTTCAACTCAAAAGTTCGAAGCACATCCTCGGATTTTTTAACCGCCGTGCCGTTCGGACCTTTGAGCATGAGGCCGTCGAACAGCACAACGCCTTCTACAAAATCGCCGCTGCCGGTGCCGTTAATATTGAGTTCAAAGGCATAGCCTTTGATGAAAACCGGATCGAGTTGATCGTTGCCAACAATGCCGGCCCAGCCGGTGCGATTAAACGCCTCGCCGTTCCACTCATCCAGGGCTGGATCATTTCTGCCGTCAACGAGCGGCATGACAATTTCGTGCCACCCCGGTTCATTATCGAGAATGTAATGAAAAGAATAGTAATATTCACACTGGCTATTCCGCCGCACGTTTGGACTGGCGTTCGAGACATCATAAAGATGGAAGCGCAGATGCATTCGATCTGGAAGAGTGGCCGGCTCAACATTATTGTACCAAAAGCTGATGCTGTCATAGGCGGAAAAATCATACACCTCCGAGCCGGGCACCAGGTGCCAGATTTCCGTATAGCCGCCCCAGGTTTCGGTATTGTGCGCGCTATATTGAACTTCCATACAACCGGTTCCCTCAACAAAATCATCATCATTGACATATTGAATGATGTAGCTCAAATCGGCATCCGCCAGGCCGTTATTCTCGTACACCCAGTAGGTGCTGTCGAGTTGCGTGTCAAATGATTGGATGACCTGTTGCGCCTTCAGCGACAGTGGGGCAACAGCCAAAATCATGAAGCATAGAATCAACTTTTTCATAATGTCCTCCTTTGGGCAGGATGGCGTGTAAAGCCATCATGTCTTATTCACAGTTTGTCTATGAGAATTGGAGTTAGTGTGCCGCGCCAAAGCAAATGGCCTGCCCGCCGCCAATTTTTCGGATGGACCTGATTCTAACGGGCGGCGTCAAATTTTGCCCATTCGCCGTCTGCTGCTGAATGGCCCGAACAACATCCATACCTGTGATGACGCGGCCGAATGCGGCAAAACCCTGTCCATCGGGATTGCGTCTGCCGCCAAAATCCAGCTCCGGTTGGTCGCCAATGCATATAAAGAATTCGCTCGATGCCGTTCCCGGCTCCAGTCGCGCCATCGAGAGGACGCCATCCTGGTGCAGAATCCCGGTGCGTTGGGTGGTCTCGTGCTCAATGGCCGGATAGGCCGCGTCTTCATCACCATTCCACAAACCGCCCTGAATCACCTCAATCTTGATGCTGTCAAACGGTTGATTTTTCAAATGAACCGTACGATAAATGGCGGCGCCGTCATATCGTTTTTCGTTCACATAGCGGAGAAAATTGGCCGTGGTGATCGGCGCTTGACGCGGGTAAAGTTCAATGAGAATATCACCCGCTTCCGTGCTCATTAAAACGCGCGGATGTTGTTGAGAACAATGCAGCGAAAAAATCAGCAAAAGCACCGCGCCAATTCGACTCATTTTCATATCACTCATTTGTTTGTCACCGATGCCGTTATGTATTGATTCACGCATCCCGGAGAAGGCCCCCGGGATTTTTAAGACTCGCTATCGCAGCAGCAGCATCCGCTTTGATTCGGAAAAATCGCCGGCGGTCAGACTATAAAAATAGGCGCCGCTTGGCAAATCTGTCGCATCAAAAACAATCTGATGCGCCCCGGCCTGTTCGACTCCCTCAACAAGCGTTGAAACCAAACGGCCGTTCACATCATAAATCCGCAAACTCACGCTCATGGCGCCGGGGAGAGTATAGGAAATCGTCGTCGCCGGATTAAATGGATTGGGATAATTTTGCGACAATGAAAATTCCGACGCCACCTGCGGCCGCTCCCGCACGGCTGTTAGATCATAGGTCGCGTTGGCCGCGTTCAGATAGGGATCATAGGCAAAAACCGTGAGATTCTTGCAGTCGCCGTTGATCCCGCTCAGGTCGATTTGAAATTGATTAAAATCGCTGATAATATTTTGCGGCAATTTTTGATCGTCCACCACAACCTCGACCATATAGGTTTCGGACGACACTTCCAGAGCCACATCCAGGAGTGCGCCCTGCTGGTGCACCGAGACAATTCGAAGATGCGGCGGGTTAAAATCCGTGTACATGGCGGCTTTGGTGCGAGAATCGTTATGCGCGAATTTCTTTTTCACATCCGAGACCTGAACATTGCCCTCAACCCGAATCAGGCGCGGTTCGGCGCAGCCGGCGTGATCGTTGTGCAGATAGCCGAGGTACTCGACTTTGCGCGGATCAATGCCCATCATCAGCGCGCCAATGGCGTCGTTGGCGATGAGATCAGCGCTCGCCATAATCACTCGCATATTTTGCGCATTATTGGACGGCGTCGAACCGCCGCCCGGTCCATGCTGCATGCCCTGAAGGCCATCAACAATAACAAAATCACTGGGGCGGCACATGTAAAAATCGTGCAGCCATTTGTGCATGTTCGGGTGACTGTGATCGATGACGCCGCGCTGATTGTAACTGGCGGTATTCGGCCGATTGCTGTAAATTGACGGCGGCGTGCAGCCGATGGCGGTATTTTTTATGCCAACCGTCACTGCTGCCGATTCATGATTTTTCAGGCAGGGAATGCTGATGAGCACGTCGGCATTGTAGAACATTTTGGCAAAATAGATGGGACGATCGCGGTTCGGCTTTTTGCTGTCCGGGTAGAGACTGAGGGAATCGGGCAGCGACACACGAACCAGCTCTGGCGAGTTGTAATCGCCATCCTCGCCGCAGACCTCTTCCAAACCGATAAAGGCATCCACCTCGGGCATTCTGGATTCGGTATAGCGAAAGCCTCGATATAACGTGCTGGTGGATTGACGCGCCGTGCCCTCAAACACAATGATGGTGCCGTTTGGATTGAGCTCGCGCACCATCCTGGCGACAGCCGCCACAATTCGATAATCGGTGGTCACGCCGTTCACTTCGGGAACCTTGCCGTTCTCGGACACCAGGTTCGGTTTCAGCATCACGGTGTCGCCATCGGTGACGATGGATTCCAAACCGCCGGCTGCCGTGACGGCGCGGTGGACCATGTCATAAATGTCATCCGCTGTCAAGTCCTCGGCATTCGGTTTATCGGACTGAATAATCGCCACCGTTGAGACCGGCGTGACAAATTGCTCATCGCCGTTGATCCATGAGATCATATCAACACGATACAGCGTGTTATGCACCCAGGTAAATCCGAGCATGAGTGACGCCATCAGCAAAAGAAAAATCTTTTTAGGGGTCGAGAGTTTCATCATGTACTCCAATTTTTTTAAATTACGCTTTTAATCGCAGGGGGAAAAACAAAATTCCCCCGGCGTCTTTTTGTGTGCCCGGTGGTTTGCTTTTTTTTGAAATGAAATCATATAATTGCGTGGCAGCGCTGTGGTTTCAATTTTACAGTCAAACCATGCCATACAATATACCGGAAAAAACGGCAAACAAAATCAGTAGACCAATATAAAAGGCGATGAAGCGGGGCCGTATGACCGCGGCCAGCGCCATCAGCGGCGTAACGCGCGTGGCCGGCCCGACGAGAAAAAAGGCAATGGCCGCACCGGCGCTCATGCCGTTCATCAACATGGAATTGATGAGCGGGATGGTGCCGCCGCCACACACATACAACGGCACACCCAGCAGCGCGCCGAGCAACACGCCCAGCCAGACTCTGGACTGAAAAACGACCAGGAACCAATCGGACGGTACATACACTTCAACAGCGGCGCCGAGTAAAATGCCGATAATGATATAAAAACCGATGAATTGCAGCGTCTCGGCACTGTTGCGCAGAAAACCGAGCCATGAAAAATGGCGCTCTTTCAGGTGAAAGGCCTTGTCGGACTCCCGGACATTCGGATTGACAATCCACTCGGTTTTGATTTTTAAAATTGCCAGGCCAAATAACAGACTAAAGAGGATACTGAGCAGCAAGCGCACCATCGCCATCTCCGGGCTGATGCCGCCCCAGGTCAGCAAAAAAAGTTGCGGATTCATCACCGAGGACGCGACCAAAAATGTGATCAGCGGCTGCAACGAGAATCCCAAACGAAACAGCACAACGATGATTGGAATGGTGCTATAGGTGCACAGGGGCGATAAAATACCAAGCGCCACCGCAAGCAGCGTGGACACAATTGGCGAGCGTCGTGGCGTCTCCGACAATATTTTTGCCCACTTGACATATTTGAGCACTTCCGACAGGAGAACTCCGGAAATTACCCAGGGCAGCAGACGCAGCACGGTTCGGAACGAGATGGCAAAAAGACGAACAAAATCTTCCATAAAGGGCGGACTCTCAGAAAACAACGGGTAGTGCGGCTAAAAGATAGGGCTTGAAAGCGTAGAATGCAAACGGTAATATTTTAATCGTTATCGAAATCGTTTATTTTTCAATTGTATTTACAAAAGAAAATGATTTTATTAGCACTGTCAATCCTCGCATCATTCGTTCAATTCAAAAATCCCGGACTCTCGTTATGAAACAAATTGTTAAAATTCTCTTCCTGTTTACTATTTTCGAATCATCATTATGGGCCGCCACATTTTATATTGATCCGGCAACGGGAAACATCAACAATAGCGGCGACAAAGCCAATCCATGGGACACGCTGGAGCAGGTCTTTCGCCAGCGCAAAGCGATTGCGCCCGGCGATACGCTATTCTTGCTTTCAGGTCATCACGGCGCACCGATTGTGCGCGGCAACAACTCGGATGTTTCCCTTATCGCCGCCTTAGCAGGTCATGAGCCAACGTGCAGCGCTTTGTCATTCAGCGCCGCCTCAACATGGCATGTCAAAAATCTGACCATCTCTCCGGAAACATCCGGCAGCTATTCAAAAGTGACATAGATCAAAATAAATTAAAACGCCTCCGACATACTGGTCGAGGA
>CAYSNA010000410.1:0-5165 GCA_964432185.1 uncultured Cytophagia bacterium | reverse complement strand
ACTTGTCTACAGAAAGAAGAAATAATTCTAAATCGTCAATAATTGGATCTGGATTTTTTTCGGACAACTCTGCATTTGAGCCAGACTTTATCTCGGGATTTGCGATTATTGTGATCGTAAATGGTGCGGTGACATCGCCAAGATTATCATAGTAATATAGTTTGAATTTTTCTCTCTCTTTGTCATCCTTCCACTGCTCTTCCAACTCTACATTATTGGGCGATTTGATAATATTTACAGTGCGCTCATTGTTGTAAAAAAAGGCAATCTTGTACTGCTTTTTAAAGATTATTATACGATATATCAGTTCATTGTATATTTGAGAGAGAATATAGCCGAAAAGAAAACCCGCTGTATAGATAAGAGCCAACAAACCGATTATTGAATCTTTTGGAATGATGGAATTGTTGTTTTGGGAGTCAATGAGCCACGTAACAATCGCCGCGATTAAACTTTCCAGCCTGCTGTAAAATCTGGAAATGTCTCCTTGCTGAAAAAAAATAGAATGGCTATTGTTGTGAATGCAAAGGCAAAAGTTAGTCCGAGATGGATGGATCGAAGGATTTTTCTGAGAGGAAAACGGCGTATTTTGTAAAGTTTAATTTTGGGTAGCAAAGGTGCGAAAAGATCGGCCATATCACTCCTCCTTTAGAATGTAAAGCTACATCTCCTGCTGAATTTCATTGATTCTTTTTTGAATTGTCTGGCGCCATTCTGATCGTTTTTCATTATTAAAGCTTTTTTGAAAAAATGATAAGGCTGATGCATAGTCCTTATTCTTTTGAAAGTATACACCCAAATTATATAAAGTTTGAGTAAAAGTGGAATCCATCGAATATGATCGTTGCAAGTATTCAAATGCCGTCGTATCTTTACCCTGCTGATATGCTGAAAAGGCTAGGTCGTTTAGGATGCTCGCTGATGTTTCTTTCGATAAACCAAGCAGTAAAGAATCGGCCTTTGCAAAGTCATTATTTAACAGAAAAATATGTGACTGAATGCGCATTATTTTGGGTGAACGCCAACCTCGTTCGATGGTACGATTTATTCTTTCCTGAGCTTTCTTCGCAAAATCGAGTGAATCTTCGATGCCTAAAAAGTCACCAAGTGAGGATGCTGAATAATCACCTGAAAGTCTAAATTCATTCCGAGAAATTTGATAATTCTCTTCTAGCAACCTTTCAGCAAGAATCGCTTGATATCCCGTCTGATAAAATCGAAATCCTGAGACAAGTCCGATAATCGCAAGCGCTGCAAACGCAAATTGAAAACGTGGACTAAAATGTGGAAATTTAAAAAGATTTGACATTTTTGTGGATAATTCACTTTTTCCTGTTCGTGTCATTTCGGAATGTTCGATTTCAGCCTCTTCGTCCGGAACCATTGGACTGTCATGCATAATCAATTCCAAGCGAGTTTCGATCGGTACCTGCTCAATGGTTTCCAATATTTTTTTTTCTTCTTCTGTCGCGGGTGAGGTTGTCAGTTTGATTACGCTTGATAACGCTCTCAGGCAGGCCGGGCATTCGTTAAGATGGCGTTCGACCTGTCGCAGGGTTTTACCCTTGAGTTGATTGTCAATGTACTTGAATAGTTTATCGTCATCGAGACATTTTAAAGACGGTGTCATTGTTCTTTTCTTCCATGCTGAAATTCTGGTTCATACTCGTAGGTGCCAATCCTTTGGGAACTATGTTGTCCCTGTTGCTGAACCTTTCGTCACAGGTAGTGACAAAAAATGCAACAGTTTTTCCCAATTAGATTGATTCGAATTTGCCTCCGGACAATCCATCTCGAACGATTTTTTTCAAGTTGGCGATAATGTTTTGTACAGTCTTTAACGTCATTGCACGCGGTAAAGCGTGCAAAATTTCGTCGGGCGTCAACTCTTCGTAAAAATGCAGTTTAAATATCAGTTTGTTTCTGTCTCTTTGTTTCCCCCTTAAATACGAGTCCAGGATTACCTCAATTTTATATTTGAGATGGTCGATATTAATTTCGACTTCGATCTCCGGTCCAACGTGACCGATCAACAAGCGAAGATTTGAACCGTCGGCTCTCTCATCGCTGTCGAGTGATTTTTCAATATTGGGCCGTGATTGGGTTTTCTTTTCGCGCACGACCCAGTTGATGACAATGTTCCGGGTTATGGTCGCCAAATAGACATAAAATGCATTGTCGTGCAGGCCGATAAAGTTCTTTAACGCTTTGTGCTGTTTGTCCACCAGTTTGGTGTAGACTTCGCTAACACGGTCTTGAACGATCTCCGGCAGTTGTTTTTGTTCCCGGTCTGAAATCTTGTTGCGGAGTTCTCGCAACGCATAAAATTTAATGTGTTCTTCAAAACGTCGTATAAACTCCCGCCACGCGCGCTCATCCGGGGGGTAATTTGCGCACAATTTAATGAGCTCATTAATTGATAATTTTTGATAATCCAAGACCCCGTTTCCCCAATTTTTACGAGATGTGATAGGCGTCAAGAGTGTTGAAGTGGTCCCCGTGCTGCTCGCCCAAGTTGCCTGACTACTGATGCAACGTCGTTGCTCAGTTATTATATATATAAAAAAGAGAAAGGAATATCAAGTACAAAATGCAAAGCGCTGAAATTTATCTGATGAGCAGCATTTTTTCTGTTTTAATCTCCCCTTCTACATTGAGTTTGTAGAGATACAGACCGCTGGGCATCGCACGCCCGCCGTCATCCCGGCTGTCCCATACAATATGATGTTGACCGCGTGAGGCATACCCGTCGTATAACGATTTTACCTGTTGTCCGGCCAGATTATAGACCACCAACGAAACAAACGAATCTCTAGGCAGCTCAAAACGGATGGTCGTTGCTGGATTGAACGGATTGGGATAGTTCTGAAACAGCCCGACCGATTCCGGTTGCTTTAAAACATCTGCTTTAGCGCGGGTAACCATTTTTTTGCTGGTGAAAATGTGATACTCACCGGGCGCCAGAGTGATGTTTTGTTTTTCCGTGTTAATAGTAAGCGTCGCCTGCTCAAAATAATCGTACCATTCACCGGTGTTTGGGAAGGTGACAGTTACGTTTCGTTCGACAATATCAAAATTGCCGATGACCAGCGCATTCATATCCGTGTGAATGAGTTTGAGCCATTTTACCGGCGATGCAAATGATGTGGTGAAATTCGTGCTGGAAAAAACCGCATACTTTTGTTTTAGATGAATCAGCTCTGAAAAAATATGCAGCAGTTTTTGTCGATTTGTTTCATTGAGATAGGTCCAGCGTATCGGTTTTTCGCCAACACGACCGTTATAGTCGATCGAAAAATCATAGCCCAACTCGCCAAACTGCCAGAACATCTTCGGCCCGGGAATAGTAAAAAACAATGCCGCCGCGGTTTCGATCCGCGAGAGCGCCGTGGCTTTATCCTGGACATTGTACGAACCGCTGCCGGCGCCGTATTGCAGGTTTTTATACATCAACCGTTCTTCATCATGGCTTTCCATGTAGGTGACGAGGTGCGGCGCGCTCCAGCCGCGGTTTTTGTAAACGCCCCATGAAAAATCCGATTTGCCGTTTTCGTGATAGCCCATGGTCGCTTCGTTATAATTATAATTGGAATTGCCCCAAATGAGCATGCCATACTCGGCAAGTTCTTTTTCTTCACTATTGTCGGTAAAATGCTCCAGGATGATATAAGCGGTCGGATCGACATCCCAAATCGAATTTGCCATACGTTTGAGAATGGCGATGCGAGCGTTGTCGCGGCCACCGCCGTCTCCTGGCGTATTGGTGAAACCTTTGGTGAAATCGAAACGAAAGCCATCGATTTTATACTCGTTCAACCAGAATTCCGTCACTCGATCGACAAATTGTTGGGTTGCCGGACTTGAATGGTTAAAGTCATATCCCCAGGAAAAAACCGGATTGGGAGAGGTGACATTATACCACGGACTTTTTGATAAATCATCCGCATAAAGCCGAACCATTGGCGACTGGCCGTAGGTGTGGTTGAGAACAATATCCTGAATGACCGCTATACCGCGTTTGTGCGCTTCGTCGATGAAGCGTTTCACATCCTCTGCCGGGCCGTAATATTTGTCCGGCGCAAAATAAAAGGAAGGATTGTAGCCCCAGCTCGAATTGCCCTCAAATTCGGAAAAGGGCATGAGCTCTATGGCATTAACGCCCAGTTTCTCGAAATAACCGAGGGTGTCGGTCAAGGTCTTAAAATCATGCTCACGCAGAAAATCTCGCAACAACAGCTCGTAGATCACTAAATTCTCTTTGGCCGGTTTGATGTAATTCTTTGCCTGCCAGTTGAACTCGGAAGAGCTCGGGAAAAGGACCGACACGATGTCCGTGGTCTTGTCTTGCGGATAGTCCGGCATATTCGGATAGGTCGTGTCCTTGATGTACGGATCGTGTTCCGGATCCAAAACCAGCTCGGCATAGGGATCGGCAATTTTTATCCGGCCATCCACCCAATATTGATAACGAAGCGTGCGGCCGAGCTGCTCTCCTCTGAGCGTCAACCAATGTCGTTCATGATCCGGCGTTTTGTTGAGATAAAAATCGGGATCGGCTTCCCAATTGTTCCAATCGCCGACGAGATAGACGAACTCTTTGTGGGGCGCGTGCAACGTCAAGGTAATGTCTCCGTTCGAATGATAGGTGATGCCGTCGCGCGTGTCGGCCGGCTCGGCCGCGATTGGGTTATCTGGCCGCAACAGGTAGTAAAAGCTGTCCACTTTGGTGTTGCTTTGACTCACCGCTTCGATACGAATCCGATGTTTATCATACGAGATCGGCTGAATAACATATTTGAGCGTATCCGAGGTTTCCGTCTTGATTAAAACATCATCAATATAAAGTTTGATGTGATCGCCGTTTGCGATCGATAAAATATTCAAATCCTCTCCGGCTTCCAGAATGTTATGATAGGATGGCGGAGAGAGTCGCAGAATATTGAGACCGCCCTCGGTCAGTTCTAAAAAGATATCGCCGCCATCCGCGGTTTTGCCGGTGCGGCTACCGTCGGCATTGCGAAAAACAAATGCCAAATGCGTGACCTTGGCGTTCGACGGTAATCCGTAAAAACTCTTGATGTGATAGTGCAATTGCCATTTGTTATCACCGAGCGGCGTCATCCTGGCTTTTGGCTTTGACATGAGGTTCACTCCTCTCTACACTA